>NZ_JAKEVK010000117.1:0-14171 GCF_022398435.1 Pseudoalteromonas sp. Isolate6
GTGTACCAAAACCTCCTGATATATAAATTATAAATTTTCGCTGACAAGTTGGAAAAAATATGGTTATGATGCAGGTAAGGACATACCGGACAGGAGACGTAATGTTTAAGAAGATCCTAGCATCTGTCGGTATCGGTGCGGCAAAAGTAGACACTATATTAGAAACAGAACATTTGCACCCGGGACAGAAATTTCAAGCGCAAATAGTAGTGAAGGGTGGTGACGTTAGCCAAGAAGTAACAGGTTTAGAACTTGCGCTAATGACCAGAGTTAAGATTGAAGGGGAAGACGGCGAATACTTCAGCAATCATGTTATCGATCGTTGGCGTGTAAGCAATAGCTTCACGATAGGTCCAGATGAAGAAAAAGTGATTCCTTTCGAAGCTCGACTTCATTCAGAAACACCAATCACAGAAATTAATGCAGGTTTCAACCGTTGTCATGTTTGGATTGAAACAGGACTAGACATTGATTTAGCAATAGATCCTTCTGACAAAGATGCTTTGCATATATATCCAAATGAAGCAGTTAAAGCCTGTATGACGGCAATGGAGCGTTTAGGCTTTCGTTTAGTGAAAGCTGATGTGGAAAAGGGGTATTTACGAGCCTCTGAGTTTCAGTCTGTTTCTGGTTGCTATCAAGAATTAGAATACCGACCAAGTGCTCGTTCGTTGTTTGGATTACAAGAGATTGAGCTCTCATTTGTCCCTGAGGCACATCGAACTCATGTACTGATTGAACTAGATAGAGCATTTCGAGGCGATGGCTATGTCGATCTTACGATTGAGCACGATCAGGTAAATATTTCCCAATTATGCGATCAGTTGGAGCGGCTGTTCTCATAATCACTTAATTTAACTCAAAACGCCCAGCTTTGTCTGGGTGTTTTTGTTTCAAGCATAAAGGATACCAATTAGTTTTTAATACTTGCTCAATTTGACGGAGCAAATCTGACGCTAACTGTGTTAAAAATTTTCATTTAGAACAACTAAATAGCAAAATTTCGCCTTGCCTACATGGATGTAGGTACCTTGGCGTGAGCCGGATGCGGAAGCGGTGTTATCGACAAGATTTTCTCGCCTCAAAATAGATCACTTAATTAAGCTAATAGGTATGACAGAGAAGAATATGAATTGGCAAGTTAAAAGTTATGATGCACTTACAAAAGATGAGCTTTTTGAAATTTTAAAACTAAGAGTAGATGTATTTATTGTGGAGCAGGCATGTCCCTATCCGGAAATTGATGACACGGATAGAGCGCCTGAAACTAGACATTTGTTTTTGGTTAAAGATGAGCAAATCTTGGCCTATGCGCGTTGTTACAGGCAATCAGCATCAACAGCATCCATTGGTCGTGTGATTGTTTCGTCAATATTGCGCGGGCAGGGTGTTGCGCACGATCTTATGCATCGTGCTATTGCTTGTTGTGACACGGATATAACCCATGAAGCTTTAGTTATTTCTGCGCAGTGCTACTTAGACAAGTTTTATACAGGGCTTGGTTTTGTGAAGCAAGGTGACGAATATCTTGAAGATGGGATCCCGCATCAAGATATGTTTTTGGTGAGAAATTAAAAGAGGCTACGTGTAGCCTCTTTTTTATGAGCAAAATTATAGCGAATTTAAAAATACTGCAGCAATAGCGATTGGACAAACGAAGCGAATGTACCAAGGCCATATCTTCCAGAAAAAACTACTACCAACTTCCGGGTACCCTGACTCAATTTCCTTGAGTAGCTTTGCTCTGTGCCAAATCCAACCTACAAAAATACAGCAAAGCATGCCGAGCAGAGGTTGCCCAAACTTAGTTGTTAGGCTGACAATGAAGCCGAATAGCGTCTCGATATTTACTAAAATGGTTAAGCTTACAGCTGTCACTAAAGCACCGATGATCCAAGTTGCTTGTACTCTGCCAAGTGCAAAACGTTCAACGGCGTAAGATACAGGTGCTTCTAACATCGAAATAGAAGAGGTGAGTGCTGCAATACTCATCAGTGCGAAGAAAGCGAAGCTTACTAAGAGGCCAATACTACCCATGCTGTCAAACAGTGCAGGCAATACTTGGAACACTAGGGTATCTTCGTTTAGAAGCGAGCCGTCGGCTGCGAAGATGTCCACGCCTTGTGCTTGTGCAACATACATGGCAGGAATGATAAGTAAGCCGGCAACGAATGCGATAAAGACGTCGATTAATGTGACCAACGCACCGAGTGAAACTAAATTTTCTTTTTTACTAATATATGAGCCGTAAATGATCATCACGCTGGTACCAAGCGAAAGCGAGAAAAATGCTTGTCCAAGGGCATCAACGAGTAACTGCGGATTGAGCACAGACGAAAAATCAGGAACAAGATAAACTTTAAGCCCTTCAACAGCACCTTCTTGGGTTAATACATAGGCAATTAACGAGAATAAAATACCAATAAGTGCAGGCATCAAGCGTTTTGACCACTTTTCGATCCCATTTTCTACGCCTTTGCTGATAATAAGCACAGTGAGTGCAATAAAGGAGGCTGTAAAGACGATATTGCGCGACATGGAAGAGTCAGCAAGCCAAGATTGTGCTTGAGACATTGACGCAACCTCGGCGATGGGCTCAAGTGTTGCACTAAACATCCAACCTGCCACGATTGCATAGAAACTTAAAATAAGACCAGCGCAAATGATACCGCCGAATCCAACAACAAAAGCAAGCTTACTTTGCCATGCTGTATTTGTAAGTTTGCGCAGTGAAGATACCGCATTTGCTTGGCCGTGACGGCCAATAACAAGCTCTGCCATTAGTGCTGGGTAGGCAAGACAAAAAGCCAACACCAGATAAACGAAAACAAACGCAGCACCACCATTGGATGCTGTCTGTGTAGGGAAACCCCAAATATTTCCCAAACCTACTGCCGACCCTGCGGCAGCCATAATAAAACCAAAGCGAGAGCTGAACTCTCCTCGGACATTGCTCATAATTATTATACTTCTCTAAATTTTCTAACGGCGTTGACAATCTACTGTAATTAAAAAGAAATAAAAAGAATAAATTACTTTGATTTAGCGCAAGTTTTAGCCGGATATGTGGCCGTAATTAAGTTGTTGCACTCAAAAAGGAAAGTTTAGCTTATAAGCTAATGTTTTCACGATTATTTATGCATGAGGTTGGTTAGCGTGTAGCGGCATATTTACAACAATTATTTTTCTTTACAGGGAAGCGAAAGCACAAATTTTGCACCGCCTAATCGCTCGGACTGGTTAACAGTGGCTGTACCATGATGCCAATCCATGACTTTTGCAACGATGGCAAGCCCTAAACCGTAGCTCTTACCCGCACGGTTACGATGAGTTTGCTCTTGAAAGAAAGGGCTAAAGACTTTGTCCCAGTTTTGTCTCGCGATCCCAGGTCCATCGTCTTCAACGGTAATAATAAGCCTGTGTTCGGTACGATGTGCACTCAATACCACACTACTTGTCGCAAAATCACAAGCATTGCTGATCAGATTACTTACGGCTCTGGCAAGCCAATGTAAGTCACCATAGATCATTAAGTGTTCAGGAATATCCACCAGACCACTAAGTTGATTCTTTTGTAGTTTAGGCTGCATTTGCTGCATAAGATCTTGGCCATAATGAGATAAGTTTGTGACTTCGTGTTTGAGTAAATGAGACTTTTGCTCGAGTGTTGCAAACGAGAGGTAGCTCGCAAGCATATCTTCCATTTGGTCTAAATCTTTTTCCATACGTTCTAAATAGTCGTGGATAGCGCCAATATCATTTTCATCCAAAGCAGCATCTAAGCCAAATCTTAAGCACGCAACAGGTGTTCGAATGTCATGAGAAAGACTAGAGGCCATTAATTTATTTTCGGCCATTAGCTTTTCAATCTGATTGGCCATGCGATTGAAAGTGTTTTCCAGATCACGGATGTAAGTGAAATGATTGGGGGCGATCCGCGCGCTTAGGTTGCCGCTAGCAAAGTGCTTTGCTGCGGTATTGAGTACAATCAATCGTTTCACTAAGGGAGAGAGAATAAACCATAGAATCGCGCAAATACCGCCATAGAAAAATAGAGTCAGTAGCACATCGTAGTCCGCCTGTTCAACTTGAGGCAACCATTCTAACTCAATATAGTCAGGTGCCATTTCAGGCGTTGTTTTTAGTAGATAGACATTCTCGTTCTCTATCACTAACCCATCAGGTTGAAGCATTTGTTGCTTCAACTCGAGTGGCATGGCTAGTGTATCGCCATCTTTATAACTAATGTTGATAGCAAATTGTCGAGCAATCAAGGTAGTTGCATCTTCACGCTTTGCCCGATCAATATTGGCAATTTGCTTAGCAAGGCCGGTGATTAGTTTACTTTGCCATTCAAAGTTATCTTCTACAGGGGCGGTTTGCTGATTATAGGTGTCAATTACCCAACCTAATGCAAAGATCGAAATCAATGCACCGGCGAGTAAGTAGATGTAGAGTTTTTTCACGATATGAGCTTGTAATTCACGTTACCAAGCCGAGGGTACAAGTAAATAACCTTTTCCCCATACGGTTTTAATCTTTTCGGGATTTTGTGGGTCGTCGTTAAATTTCTTCCGCAGAGCGGAAATGAGTACGTCTACGCTTCTATCAAGGCCATCGTATTCTCTTCCTTTCGTGGCTTTAAATACCGCGTCACGAGATACAACTTCGCCAGCATGACTGGCTAGAAATTGTAACAGTAAATATTCGGCGCTGGAAACGATGATTTCTTGTCCTGAAACACTGACTTTGCGAGCCTGAGTATCAATGCATAGGTGTCCAACGATAAGTTCATGATTTGCCGTTTTGTGGTCGAGTGGCTTTTCTTGGGCTGCGCGTACATTGGCTTTGATCCGAGCTAGTAAGGCTCGGGGGCGAACCGGCTTAATAACATAATCGCTAGCACCAACTTCTAAGCCAATGACTTCGTCCATTTCTTCATCTTTGGCGGTAAGCATAATAACAGGTTTGTTATAAAACTGGCGTAAGTCGCGGCACACGCTGATACCGTCTTTACCAGGAAGCATAAGATCAAGTAAAACAAGGTCTGGGTCTAACGACTTAACACGTTCGATCACCTCGTCGCCACGATAGCAACAATGTGTTTTGTAGCCTTGATTGTCTAGATATTCCGCAACCCACTGAGCAAGTGAAGTGTCATCTTCAACCAATAAAATCGTACCGTATTGCTCCATGTCTTAACTCCGAACTTTTTATTTTTCTGCGTCGAGTATAATTCCAGAAGCGAAGATGTCTGTAAATAAGTGTAGCGCCAGCTTCTGAGAAAAAGCTGACGGCTCTTCAATTATTTAACGTTTAGCTTCTCAATTAAACTTTCGGCTAAGTGTTTTTGCATATCCGCTGTTAGTGCAGATACTTCTGTTTGGGTACACGCACCAGCGGTTTTTTCGAGTGGAGAAACCGTCTTAGTTACCTTGTAAGGAGGAATATCCACTGGGTTTTTGCCACGTTGACGGCGCGCCTCGTCGGTATTTTGTGCAACGATAAACGATAGCACGTCATGTTCATTTTCTATTTTCTCTACTTCGGTAAAAGTGAACTGCAATGGGATCCCTTGGAATCCAGCACTGTCCACCGAAGATTTAGCAAACCATACAACATCTGATGAAGCTTGGTGTGCCAGGCGCATACTGACTGAAGCCACAATATTTGTGCATTGGAACGCTGGTGAGTTTTGTGCAAGCTCAGCAATGTGAGGGTGTGGATTTCTTGGTCTATCCAAAGCGTACGTTTTATTGGCCGCAAACTCTAAATCAAGTTGATGAATCGTTAGCGTATAGCTTGCCCCTTTTCCAGCGGCAATTTTAAGCCCTTTTTTCTCGAGTAAAGTAACGATTTGCTTTCTTAGCGTATCAGTTAAGCTAACTTTGTCTGCGTTGATATAAACAGTATCACCTTGTGCGAGCGGGTGAGCGGGTAATTGCACTGATTTAATCCGTGCGGAATTAAGTTCGGTACTATAGCTGATTTGATAGACAGATTTTTTTAATAGTGGCTTCTTAGGCACATCTAACTTTGGCGCTAATGGCGCTGTGGTGACACATCCAAAGAGTAGGCTTGTACATAGAGCTGCTAGCACTAAACGCATTAAAATACCTCAATTAAACAGTTATTTTCTTATATTTAGTGAGTTCCGCCAATTCATCGTGTTAATATGGCGGGCGAGTGTTAATGAAATGAGTCATTATGAAGTCGCTAATTCTCACATTAGTTTGTTTTTTTTGCATTAGTTATCCAAAAATAACGATTGCAAAAACTCCAAACCAGCAATGGTCACAATTTTTAAAGAGCTATTCTAAGCAAGTCGAGCGCAAACTAAAAGAAAAATCGGTGCCTGGTGCTGCATTATCCATTGTGCATATTGAGCACGGTAGCTACGCTAAAGGCTTTGGTTTGACGAAAAGCCGCCAAGGAAGAGTGGTTAATGAGCAAACTCGTTTTCGATTAGCATCTTTATCTAAAACGTTTGCGGGCAGTTTAACCGCAAAGCTGGCGAGTGAAGGATATTTTAGTGTTGACGATCATGTCAGTACCTATTTGCCACAAGTCGCAAAGGGAAATTATAGTCAACTTAAGCTCTATCACCTGCTAAGTCATTCGAGTGGCTTGGTGCCCAACGCCTACGATAACCTAATAGAATCGCGCATGGATTATCCGCAAATTGTAGAGCGCTTACTGCAAGTCAAAGCGTTGTGTAAGCCCGGCGAGTGCTATGGCTATCAAAATGTCATGTTTAGCTTGATTGGGGATGTTATCGAAAAAGCAACAAACATCAGTTACAAGACTTGGATGGAAGAATTTGTATTCGCGCCACTTAATATGCGCGATTCAGGTCTTGGTTATGAGCAAATGACAAAAAATGATAACTTTGCCTGGCCGCATGTGAGAGGCAGAAAACGTTGGCATACCGCAAAATTAAAGCAACATTACTATAAAGTACTGCCGGCTGCAGGTGTAAATGCGAGCGCAGCGGATATGGCGCAGTGGTTAAAAGCACAGTTAGGCATGTACCCAAGTGTGTTATCACCAGATGCGCTAAGTAAACAATCGGTACCTTATACCTTGACCAAGCGAGAGTTACGACGAAGGATTTGGCGTGGCCACGTAGAAGAAGCTTATTATGGACTTGGATGGCGCATTTATCGCTACGATGGCAAGTTACTTTATTATCACAGTGGCTGGGTGCAAGGTTATCGTACCGATGTAGTGATTATTCCTGAGCTTGGTGTTGGCTTTAGCTTACTGTTAAATGCTGAAAGTGGGATCATTAACCAATTAACGAATGACTTTATTGTTGATGCATTGGCACTTGAGAAGAAATTACTGCCTAAGGTGAGTGAGCAAGAAATTAAGAAAATTAAAGAAGACGAAGCAAATTTATTGAAAGCCGCGACGTTTTCTAGTGAAAGCGTCGCGAGCAATAAAGATTAATTACGAGGTAATTGGATCTTTTTGTCTTCACTTTGACGGTACAGCACAATGATATGGCCAATTGTTTGTACCTTGTGCGCGTTCGTTTCACGAACAATTGCTTCAAAAATCAGTTGCTTAGTTTCACGATCATTAGTAGGTACTTTTACCTTGATGAGTTCGTGAATGTTCAGGTTTTGCTCAATTTCAGCCATGACACCTTCTGTTAGGCCGTTTGCGCCTAGAAGAACAACTGGGTTTAAAGAATGAGCTAGCCCTTTTAGGAACTGCTTTTGTTTATTTGATAAGGTCATATTGATACAATCTTATTTATTAAAAGGCTTGAATTCTCGATATTCTAACGCCATCTAGACAATATTACTAATGAGTTGTAGTTAATATGGCAAATAAAAAACATTCCGCCAGTTCGAAACGTTGGTTAAAAGAGCACGTAGAAGACCCTTACGTACATGAGGCTCAAAAGCGTGGCTACCGTTCACGAGCGGTTTTTAAGCTGGAAGAAATCCAACAAAAGGATAAATTGATCCGTAAAGGGATGACGGTAGTTGATTTAGGGGCTGCCCCGGGGAGCTGGTCGCAGTATCTCGCAGAGCAGGTAGATATTGACGGACAAGTGATTGCCTGTGATATCTTACCGATGGACTCATTAGCAGGCGTTGACTTCCTTCAGGGAGACTTCAGAGAAGAAGCGGTATTAAATGCGCTGCTCGACAGAATAAATGGCAAGAACGTAGACGTGGTTTTTTCCGACATGGCTCCAAATATGAGTGGTAATATGTCAACCGATCAATCTGGCAGCATGTATTTAGTCGAACTAGCATTAGATATGTGTCACCAAGTGCTTAAACCAAATGGCGCATTTGCGGTTAAAGTTTTTCAAGGCGAGGGCTTTGATCAATTTGTACAAGAGGTACGTAATTGTTTTAAGGTTGTAAAGATCCGTAAACCAAAAGCGTCTCGTCCTCGTTCACGAGAAGTATATGTAGTGGCGACAGGTTACAAACTGTAGTACAGTTGGAAAGCATCAAGTTGAATTTGAATTTTTTTGGATACAAGAGGTTAACTCCTTGAGCGATATGGCTAAAAATCTAATACTCTGGTTAGTGATTGCAGTAGTGCTAATGACTGTGTTCCAGAGCTTTAACGGTGGCGAACAATATGATCGCCAAACGAGTTACACACAATTTGTAAAGGATGTGCGCAATGGCTCTGTAAGAGAAGTCAGTATTGACCGTCAAACGGGCATGATTAGTGGCGTTCGTTCTAGTGGAGATCGTTTCCAGACAGTGATCCCATTAACTGATTTAGATTTAGTTAATGATTTACTTAAGAATGACGTAAATATCAAAGGTGTTGCACCGGAAGAACAGTCTTTCTTGGCAAATATCTTTATTTCTTGGTTCCCAATGCTGCTGCTTATCGGGGTATGGATTTTCTTCATGCGCCAAATGCAAGGCGGTGGCGGCAAAGGCGCGATGTCGTTTGGTAAAAGTAAAGCTCGATTAATGAGCGAAGACCAAGTTAAGACAACATTTGCGGATGTTGCTGGTTGTGATGAAGCGAAAGAAGATGTTACTGAGCTAGTCGATTTCTTGCGTGATCCGTCAAAGTTTCAAAAGTTGGGCGGTAGCATTCCGAAAGGCGTGTTAATGGTTGGTCCTCCTGGTACGGGTAAAACCCTACTTGCTAAAGCCGTTGCTGGTGAAGCAAAAGTGCCATTCTTTACCATTTCGGGTTCTGACTTCGTAGAAATGTTTGTTGGTGTTGGTGCATCTCGTGTTCGTGATATGTTTGAGCAGGCGAAAAAAGCAGCGCCTTGTATTATCTTTATCGATGAAATCGACGCTGTAGGCCGTAAACGTGGCGCTGGTATGGGCGGTGGTCACGACGAGCGAGAGCAAACACTTAACCAAATGCTTGTAGAAATGGATGGCTTTGAGGGTAACGAAGGTATTATCGTTATTGCTGCTACTAACCGTCCTGATGTACTAGACCCTGCATTATTACGTCCAGGCCGTTTTGACCGCCAAGTCGTAGTTGGTCTTCCGGATATTCGTGGCCGTGAACAAATCTTAAATGTACACATGCGTAAAGTGCCTTTAGACGATAATGTTGAAGCGTCTGTGATTGCACGTGGTACACCTGGTTTTTCTGGTGCTGACTTAGCTAATCTTGTGAATGAAGCTGCACTTTTTGCCGCTCGTGGCAACAAGCGCAAGGTAAGCATGGCGGAATTTGACGCCGCGAAAGATAAAATCATGATGGGTGCTGAGCGTAAGTCCATGGTGATGAGCGAGCAAGAGAAGGAAATGACGGCTTATCACGAAGCTGGTCACGCGATTGTTGGTCGTTTAGTGCCTGAGCATGACCCAGTATATAAAGTGTCGATTATCCCACGAGGTCGCGCATTAGGTGTAACAATGTACTTACCGGAGCAAGACCGTGTAAGTCACTCTAAGCAACACCTAGAATCTATGCTTTCGAGTTTATACGGTGGTCGTATCGCTGAAGCGCTGATTTACGGCGATGACAAAGTAACGACAGGCGCGAGCAACGATATTGAGCGCGCAACTGATATTGCTAAGAAAATGGTTACGCAGTGGGGCTTAAGTCCGAAACTTGGTCCACAGATGTATTTAGAAGAGCAAGGCGAGATGTATATGGGTGGTGGTTCTCACCGCATGTCAGGTATGTCAGATGAGACCGCTAAGCTTATTGATGCTGAAATTAAAGATTTCATCGATCGCAACTACCAACGTGCGGAGCAAATCCTAAAAGATAATATGGATATTCTTCACACGATGAAAGACGCGTTGATGAAATATGAAACGATTGATGCATTGCAGATTGATGACTTAATGGAGCGCCGTGATGTTCGTCCACCAAGGGATGCACATGACATTAAGCCAGAGAAAAAAGCGGAATCTGCGAAAGTAACAGAGATAAAGCCTGAGCCTAAAGCTGAAAAACCAGCAGAGGAGCAGTCAAACGACACATCATCAAACTCAGAACTTGATGACAAATCGTAAGATTAGGTAGAATACGACAGCCCCGAGCAATCGGGGCTTTTTTGTATCAGTTGATATAAGTTCTATTAACACTCAATGCGAGAATTTAAATCAACTGCTATAAGCCTTTCGTTATCACCAAACTTAAACTACAGAAAATAGGTATAGAATGTACGAGTTACGTTTACCCAAAGGGCGCACCCTTAGTTTAGACAAGCCTCAGGTAATGGGGATTTTAAATGTTACTCCCGACTCATTTTCTGACGGTGGACATTTTACTCACCTTGATAGTGCGATAGAGCAAGCAAATTTAATGCTTTCACAAGGCGCTACCATCTTAGACATAGGTGGAGAGTCCACTCGTCCCGGTGCGCCAGACGTACAATTAGAAGAAGAATTACAGCGCGTAATACCGGTTATTCAAGCAATTCGTACACACTCTAACTGTGTGATTTCGGTAGATACCAGTAAAGCCGAGGTGATGAAACAAGCAATAGAGGCTGGCGCTGATATCATTAATGATGTTCGAGCGTTGCAAGAGCCAGGTGCGCTCGAAGTCGCAGCTCAATACAGTGATGTACCAATTTGTTTAATGCATATGCAAGGTCAACCTCGCTCAATGCAAAATAACCCTCACTATGATGACTTATTTTCAGACATCAGTCAGTTTTTCGAAGCTAGGATCAGTGCATGCAAGCAAGCTGGGATTGATATCAATCGGCTGATTTTAGATCCTGGCTTTGGCTTCGGTAAATCTCTAGAGCATAACTTTCAGATATTAGGTGGGCTGGACAAGTTTCATGCTTTCGATTTGCCGATTCTGACAGGCCTCTCTAGAAAGTCCATGTTTGGACAACTACTCACTCGGGAAACGCATGAGCGCGTAGCTGCGAGTCTAGCTGGTGCACTGATATGTGCGCAGAAAGGCGCGCACATAATTCGTGTTCATGACGTAAAAGAAACAAGCGACGCGCTTAATGTATGGCTAGCGTCGGTCAATGGAGTTACTCAATGACAACAAGAAAGTACTTCGGTACGGATGGTGTAAGAGGCATGGTGGGCGAGTTCCCAATTACGCCTGAGTTTGCAATGAAACTAGGCTGGGCGGCTGGAAAAGTGCTGTCTGAGCGTGGTACCAAAAAGGTAATTATTGGCAAAGATACCCGCATTTCTGGCTACCTTCTTGAAACCGCGTTAGAGGCTGGGTTAATTGCCGCTGGGATCAATGTGATTTTATTGGGGCCTATGCCGACACCCGCTGTTGCTTACTTGACGCAAACGTTCAGAGCTGAGGCTGGTATTGTGATCAGTGCATCTCATAATCCATACCATGACAATGGCATCAAGTTTTTTGGTGGCGATGGTAAAAAGCTCCCTGACGAGGTGGAACTTGCAATAGAAGCAAAGCTGGATGAGCCGATGACGTGTGTAGCGTCTGAAAAGCTCGGTAAAGCTAAGCGCCTAGAGAGTGCGGATGGTCGCTATATCGAATTTTGTAAAGGCCAGTTCCCTAAAGAGCTATCGCTTGAAGGTTTGAAAGTGGTGCTGGACTGCGCAAATGGCGCGACTTATCACATTGCGCCAAGTGTCATGCGTGAACTTGGTGCGGACGTGATCACAACTGCGTGTGAACCGAATGGTGTTAACATCAACGAAAAATGCGGTGCAACGCATGTCGAAGCGTTGAAAAAAGCCGTGCTTGAACATCAAGCGGATGTTGGTATTGCTTATGACGGTGATGGTGATCGAGTCATGATGGTCGATCACGACGGTCATGTATTTGATGGTGATGACATCGTCTATATTATTGCATGCCAGGCTCATGCCGATGGCACATTAGGTGGCGGTGTTGTAGGTACGGTGATGTCTAACATGGGGCTCGAAAACGCCCTTAAATCACGCGGAATTGCTTTTGAGCGCAGTAAGGTCGGTGACCGCTATGTGATGGAGCTTCTTGGTGAGAAAGGCTGGAAAATCGGCGGCGAAAGCTCAGGTCACGTTTTAAATCTGGATCTGATCAGCACCGGTGATGGCATTGTCTCGAGCTTACAAGTGCTTGCCGCCATGGTTGCGCAGAATAAAACATTAAAAGATTTGGGTGACGGTTTTAGCAAATACCCAATGAAGATGATTAATGTGCGTTATAGCACTAAAGATGATCCAACCGAGCAAGACGCTGTTAAAGCGGTTGTCGCTGAAGTTGAAACTCAGCTTGCCGGAAAGGGCAGAGTGCTATTGCGTAAATCTGGTACAGAGCCAGTGGTTCGCGTCATGGTTGAAGCTCAGCAACAGAAGCAAGTTATCGATTTTGCCCAAAAAATCGCTGAAGTTGTTGAATCTGTGAGCAATTAAACCAAAAGTTAAATTTATTTCTTGTAACTTCGGGTGAGTAGAGTTAGTATCTCACCCGCTTTCTACTGCGGAGTATCGTATGACAACTAGAAAGCAAATTGTTGCTGGTAACTGGAAAATGAATGGCTCAAAAGCTCTTGTTGACCAAATATCAGAAGCAGTAAGCAATCAAACATTTAAAGCAGATGTAATTATTTTTCCTCCTGCTATGCTCATTGAGCAAGCAGCAAGTAAAGGGCTTACTGTCGGAACACAAACTGTTTCGGAATATAAAGAAGGCGCATACACTGGAGAAGTTCAGGCGTCCCTAGCAAAATCGCTAGGAGCAACATATACCTTAGTTGGTCATTCAGAGCGTCGAGCTATTTATGGCGAAAGCGATGAAGATGTTGCTAATAAATTTGCACATGCTCAAGAACAAGGTTTAACACCAATTTTATGTGTTGGTGAGACCGAAGAAGAAAGAGAAAATGGGCAGACAGAGCAAGTAGTTGCTAGGCAAATAAACGCAGTTATCACCAAATTAGGTGTAGCAGCGTTAGCAAACTCTGTGATAGCATACGAACCTGTTTGGGCTATTGGTACTGGTAAAACAGCATCTCCAGAGCAAGCGCAAGCAGTACACAAATTTATACGTGATTTGCTTTCAGATAATGACAAGCAAATCGCACAATCACTGCAGCTCCTTTACGGCGGCAGTGTTAATGAACAGAACAGTGAATTGTTATTCGCACAAGACGATATAGACGGTGGACTTATCGGTGGCGCAAGCCTAAAACCTGAGAGTTTCGCTGCTATATGCAGAAGTGCAAAAGGATAAGTAAATGTACGAAATTCTAATGGTTGTTTACTTAATTGTGGCATTAGCATTAATTGGTATGGTGTTAATTCAACAAGGTAAAGGCGCAGACATGGGCTCTTCGTTTGGTGCAGGTGCGTCAGCGACAGTTTTTGGCTCATCAGGCGCAGGCAACTTTATGACCAAGACAACAACAATATTGGCAACTGTATTCTTTGTGCTAAGTATTGTTCTAGGTAATCTAACTACAGGTCAGATTAAAAAGACTAACGAGTGGGAAAACCTAGAGGCACCAGCTGCTGCAACAACAGTTCCAGCAACAAATGATGTGCCAGCGACAGAAGAAAATCCAGTTTCTGACGTGCCTAACTAATTATTAGGAAATACACCGAATTTGCGAATGTGGTGGAATTGGTAGACACGCCATCTTGAGGGGGTGGTGGCTTCGGCCGTGGGGGTTCAAGTCCCCCCATTCGCACCAAATAAAAAAACCAGCTTAGGCTGGTTTTTTTTCGTCTAGACTCTTTTATTTAGAGAAACTAATACCAGTTGTATTAAGT
>NZ_JAKEVK010000118.1:0-14165 GCF_022398435.1 Pseudoalteromonas sp. Isolate6
GTGTTAGTGTTACAGTTTAATGAAAAAAGGATGAAAACAACGTTTACGTAAACGTAAACTTAAACCGAAATTTGTTGTTGCCATATTAATTTTATGTGTTAGCTTTATGGTGTTATTGTTAACCAAATACAATAAATGGTTGGAGAACCAAACTATGAAACAACATGTAAAGACCCTTAAACTATCGCAAATGGCTGCGTTCATTGGAGCTATTTTTTGCGCAAACTCATATGCTTACAACTGTGATGGCCTACCAGAATGGTCACAAAACTCTACTTACAATGGAGGCGCTCAGGTACAAAAATCGAAACAAGCTTTTGAAGCAAAATGGTGGACACAAGCCGATCCGATTACACACTCTGGTCCGTGGGATGATTGGAAAAAATTGGGTGACTGTGACAGCGTTGTCAACAACAATCCCCCTTTAATACAGAATTTACTGCCAGTTGACGGGACCTCTTTTAATGAAAATGACAGCGTTGCCATTTCTGTAAATGCAACAGACACAGATGGCGAAGTAACTCAGGTAGAATTTTTTGTAGATGGCATGTCAGTCGGTATTGATACAACAGCAACGGGTGATAGTTTTTCATTTAATTGGGCGGCAATCGCCGGAACTCACGCAATTTCTGTTGTTGCAACAGATGATAAGCAAGCAGTGTCCAACACGTTAACAACAAATGTTATCGTTAATACGACAGGAAATCAGTTACCTACAGCAAACCTTTCGTTCGGTGGAGGTAGTGATCTAGTTATTGATCAACCTGTAGATATCGTTCTTGATGGCTCGGATCCTGACGGCTCAATAGCAAAACTAACGCTGCTTATTAACGACCAAATCGCATTTGAAAGTACAACAACACCAGCTCAGCACACTTGGACACCAACACAACTTGGTGCGGTAACATTAAAGCTTATTGTTGAAGATAATACCGGTGCAACGGCTGAGAGCATACTTAATGCAAGTGTGATTGAAACACCTCCAGTTGCAAACAGCTGTGTTCCACATGGCCTTTACCAGACCCCCAACACTTCGCCTAACTATTGTGATATTTACGATGAAAACGGCCGTGAAAAAATGGGAAGCGATCACCCAAGACGTGTCATAGGGTACTTTACTAGCTGGAGAACGGGTAAGAATGGTCAGCCTAGCTATTTAGTTGATGATATTCCATGGGATAAGATCACCCACATCAATTACGCTTTCGCGCACGTTGATGCCAATAACAAGGTATCAATAGGGAACCCAACTGCACCTAACAATCCTGCAACGAATATGACATGGCCAGGTGTTGCTGGGGCAGAAATGGATCCATCTCTTCCTTATACCGGCCACTTTAACTTACTGAACAAATTCAAGAAACAGCACCCTGATGTGAAAACTTTGATCTCCGTAGGCGGCTGGGCAGAAACTGGTGGCTACTTTGACGAAACAGGTAAGCGTGTCGCCAGCGGTGGCTTCTATACGATGACTACCAATGCAGATGGAAGCGTGAATCATGCAGGTATTGATGCGTTTGTAGCAAGTTCCGTTGAATTTATCCGTAAATACAACTTTGATGGTGTCGATATCGACTATGAATACCCATCTTCAATGAATGACTCTGGTCATCCCGATGATTTTGCAATATCTAACCCGCGTAGAGCAGCATTGAATGCTTCTTATCAAGTATTAATGAAAAAACTGAGAGAAGCATTAGACCAAGCAGGCCAACAAGACAATACTCACTACTTACTAACGATTGCATCACCTTCTTCTGGTTACCTTCTACGTGGTATGGAGACATTCCAAGTCACCAAGTATCTAGACTATGTCAATATCATGTCTTATGACTTACACGGAGCGTGGAACCAGCACGTTGGTCATAACGCATCGCTATTCGACACTGGCGAAGATTCAGAACTTAAGCAGTGGAATGTATATGGCACCAAAGAATTTGAAGGAATTGGTTACCTTAACACTGATTGGGCGGTCAAATATTTCAGAGGCTCTGTCTCTGCAGGACGGATCAACATTGGCATCCCTTATTATACTCGGGGTTTTAGAGATGTTACGGGCGGTACAAATGGTTTATGGGGACAGGCTGCATTGCCTAACCAAGCTGATTGTCCTCCAGGAACTGGTAGCGGCGAAAAGAACAAGTGCGGTAATGGTGCAGTAGGTATCGATAACTTGTGGCACGACAAGAACGACGTTGGCTTAGAAGTACCGGCAGGTTCGAACCCACTTTGGCATGTTAAAAACCTTCAAAATGGCGTGTTAGGTAGTTACCTAAGTGATTATGGATTAGACCCAGTTAATAACCCTGAGCATCAAATTAATGGCAGCTATACGCGCCATTACGATTCTGTTGCCGTTGCTCCTTGGCTCTGGAACGCCACCAAGAATGTTTTTCTATCTATTGAAGATGAAGAATCAATGGCCGCCAAAGTCGACTATGTCATCAACCAAGAACTAGGCGGTATCATGTTCTGGGAGCTTGCAGGTGATTTCGATTATGATGCAAGCAAGAATGAATACTTTATGGGTTCATCGCTAACAACCTTAGCCTACAACAAGTTTAACCAAAGTGGCACGCCTTACTCTGTAAAACAAGGAAATAAGAGCTTTGTAAAACCAGCGTCAGCTGTTGATGTAACCTTCGTAGCGAAGGATTTTCCAGCAGGAGATGCTAACTATCCGATTGCACCAACTTTTGCCTTTACCAACAACTCAGCGATAGATTTGAGTGGCGCGAAAATTTCCTTTGATGTTCCTGTTGCAACATCGGCAATTTTTAAATCGAACTGGAATGCACAAGAAAAGCTTGGTATGGCAGTGGACGTAAATGGCTCAAATGCTGCGGGTAATAATATTGGCGGCTTCGAAAATGAATTCCATCGATTCTCAATCACGCTTGTGAATGAGTGGGGTGGTACGCCTAAGTCTTTTGCTCCAGGCGAAACCATCAATGCCCAAGTCATGTATTACATGCCTATTTCTGGCCCCGTTAACTTTGTAGTTGAGAAAGACGGAAACCGTTATGCATTCACCAGCGAATATAACGACCTACCGGTCGCAGCACCTGGCACAGGACCTACCGATCCGGTAACTAGCTGTAAAGGCACACCTATCAGTCAAATTGTGGTTTACCCTAATTTGCCACAAGGTACACATGCTGCTCAAGGTGATTTAATTGTTGAAGGAAACGCGGTGTATGAAGCGAAGTGGTGGAGCAATAAGCAGCCATCAGTCAGCAGCGACTATACCAAGGTTTGCAATTTGTAAATAGTTAATGGGGAGCTTTGCTCCCCCTTTATGAAAGGCGAATAAGCATGAATAGTTTATACCGTAAATATGCGCTTGGTCTTTTTGGCGTAACCTCGGCTTTGCTTTCAAACGCAGTTTCAGCTCATGGTTTTATGGACTTTCCCAAAGCAAGGCAAGCTATCTGTCAAGCGCAAGGAGGTTATTGGTGGCCAGATGATGGTTCAAATATCCCAAACCTAGCGTGCCAAGCAGCTTTTCTAGACTCAGGCCATTTTCAGTTTGTGCAAGAGCATGAGTTTTCAACCAATACCGCTGACTACAATAATCTAGAGGCGGTAAAAGCAAATATTCCCGATGGTACGCTTTGCTCAGCTGGCGACCCGAACAAAAGTGGCATGAGTGTTGTCTCATCGCACTGGCAGCGCACAGTTGTAGAGCCAAACGCCCAAAATAAACTTGCCATTAGCTTTAGAGCTACAACCCCCCATAACCCCAGCTTTTGGCAGTTTTTCCTGTCAAAGCCGAACTATGATGGTGATACATCTCCACTGACTTGGAATGATTTAGAGCTTATTAATGAATTTGGCAATATTGATTTCGTCGTGGATCCTGAAGGTAAGCGCTTCTATAAAATGGAAATAGATATACCGCAAGGCCGAGAGGGCAATGCTGTATTATATACCCGTTGGCAACGGTTTGATGTCGCAGGAGAGGGATTTTATAACTGCTCTGATATCACAATAACCCCAACGGGGGCACCACCAGAATGGGTGAGCAGCGGCTATTTCGTAAAACAAGGCCAAGATGCTAAAGCCGGCGATAGTGTGTGGTTTAGGACATTTGACCAATCTGGCAACGAATTAATTAGCCATCACCTGAATGTAACCTCCACTAATGCATCAACATGGCAAGCTGAGTTAGCTCTTTATCTTAATAGCAACTACGGTAATAAGGTCAACATTGGTATTAAGCAAGCGGACGGCTCAATCGTATTTGATCCTAACGCCTTATTGGCAAACGAAGTATTTTTGCCAAGTGCAGCCTACACTAGCAATCTTAGCATCGTAAAAGGCGGCGACAACACTGCCCCTATGGTGAACCCAATTTCTAACCAAATTATCTCAGAAAACAGCCAAGTGACCGTGCATGCACATGCATTTGACGACCAAAATGATCCACTATCGTTCATTTGGAGCATTCCTGCACCACTTAGCTTTAGTGGCGAAGGTGACACCATTACCATCTCAACACCTGAAGTTACCGCTGATCAAACCTTTCAGGCTGAACTTAATGTCACCGATGGCAAAGCAAGCACGACCGTAAGTTTCAAAATTACCGTTCAAGATAGCACCAATAACCAATACCCAGCTTGGAGTAGCACAACTACTTATGTCGCAGGCGACAGAGTAACGCATAAACAAAAAGTATATGAAGCCAAGTGGTGGACGCAGGGAGAAGAACCCGGCACGTCCGATGTTTGGAAAGCAATTTAAAGAAAACCCAAATTAATTGGGTACAACATGTAACTACAATAAGGTTGAAGATATGAAACTTAACAAAATCACCAGCTATATAGGACTTGCCTTACTGAGTGGCGGAGCACTTGCCGCTCCTTCCACACCAACGCTAGACTGGCAGCCACAACAGTATTCGTTCGTTGAGGTTAACGTTGATGGGCTAGGCTCATACAAACAACTGGTTAAAGCCAAAGAAGTTGTCGATATTAGCATCAAATGGAATGCATGGAGTGGCTCTGGCGGCGACAATTATAAAGTATATTTTGATGACCAGCTCGTTAACCAAGGTACTCTTTCAGCTGGTACTAAAAGTGGCGTAGTACAATTTCCCTATACTAAATCCGGTCGCCATCAGCTTTATTTAGAGCTATGTGAAGGTACTGTATGTGCAAGAAGCGCAGGGAAAGAAATCGTCATTGCCGACACAGACGGAGCACATCTCGCGCCACTTCCTATGAATGTAGATCCTAACAACCGCAATAACGGGACAATTCCAGGCCGGGTAACGGGTGCATATTTCGTTGAATGGGGCATTTATGGTCGTGACTACGACGTAACTAAGATCCCAGCGCATAACCTATCTCACATTTTATATGGCTTTATTCCTATTTGTGGTCCTAACGAATCACTCAAATCCATTGAAAATGGTAATAGTTGGAGAGCACTACAAACTGCATGTGCTGACTCTCAAGATTATGAAGTCGTCATTCACGACCCTTGGGCAGCCGTCCAAAAATCTATGCCAGGGGTGGATGCAAAAGATCCTATTCGCGGTGTTTATTCTCAATTGATGGCACTAAAACAACGTTATCCAGATCTTAAAATTCTCCCTTCGGTAGGGGGATGGACGCTATCAGATCCGTTCCATGGTTTTACAAATAAAGCAAACCGCGACACTTTCGTCGCGTCAGTAAAACAATTTCTTAAAACTTGGAAGTTCTATGACGGTGTAGATATCGACTGGGAATTCCCAGGTGGTGATGGTCCAAACCCAGATCTGGGCGATCCAGTTAACGACGGTCCTGCATATGTGGCGCTAATGCAAGAACTTCGTGCAATGCTAGATGAATTAGAAGCTGAAACTGGCCGTCAATATGAGCTCACATCGGCAATAGGTGCAGGTTACGACAAGATTGAAGATGTAGATTACCAAGCTGCTCAGCAGTATATGGACTATATCTTTGCGATGACCTATGACTTCTATGGCGCTTGGAACAATGAAACGGGTCATCAGACTGGTATCTATTGTGGCTCTCATCTAAGTACAGATGAATGTAACGGTACAGGTGTTGATGACAATGGAGTGCCACGCAAAGGCCCTGCATACACTGGCGACCATGCAATTCAGTTATTACTTCAACAAGGTGTACAGCCCTCTAAGCTCGTTATGGGCGTTGCAATGTACGGTCGCGGCTGGGAAGGTGTGCTTGATGCAAATGCGACCATTCCAGGCAATCCAATGACAGCGCCGGGCAATGGGCCGTTGACTGGTTCTACAAGTGAGGGCGTTTGGGAGCCGGGTATTATGGATTACAAGGCTATTGCAGCAAACGCTGTAGGCCAAGGTGGTTCAGGCGTTAATGGTTATGAAGTAGGCTACGATGAGCAAGCACAAGCAGCATATGTTTGGAACAGAAGTAACGGTAAACTCATCACTTACGATAGCCCACGCAGCGTTATCGCAAAAGGCCAGTATGCGAACACTCATCAACTGGCTGGTTTATTTGCTTGGGAAATTGACGCTGATAATGGCGACATTCTAAATGCGATGTATGATGGCCTTACAGCGGGTGAGATCCCTAATCGTGCTCCTTCTATCGGCGTTTCTGGACCAATCAATGTGACCTCAGGTCAGGTTGTGAATGTTGATGCGCAAGCAAGCGATTTAGACAATGATCCACTAACCTACTCATGGGTTGCTGCGCCTGGTTTGGCTTTATCTGCTAACAACACCGCAGCTGTCGCTGTAACTGCTCCATCTGTCACTCAGCAGACAAGCTATGACTTGACTGTAACGGTGAATGACGGCGCATTGTCAACAACCAAAACAGTCGCTGTAGTTGTAAACCCAGAAGGAGCAAATGCAGCGCCAGTCGTTACACCGGTTTCAGATATTACGGTTAACGAAGGAGCCTCGGCTACTGTCAATGTATCAGCTACTGACCCTGAAGGCGCAGCACTTAGCTATAGCTGGAATGCACCAGCCGAACTGAGCGTTGTAGCAAATGGTAGCTCAGCCACTATTACTGCTGCAAATGTCACTGCCGACACAACCGTGCCAGTCACAGTTACCGTATCAGACGGGGTTAACGCTGTAGATACAACATTCAATGTCACAATTAAAGACGGTGGCGCCCAATACCCGACTTGGGATCGCTCTACCGTATATGTTGGTGGTGACCGTGTAATTCACAATGGTAATGTCTTTGAAGCAAAATGGTGGACTCGAGGCGAGGAACCTGGAACTGCTGCGGTATGGAAAGCAGTAACTAACTAATCTAACCATCCCCAATTAATGAGCTTGCCAGTCAAGCTCATTTTTTATGCACATAAACATAAAGTTATCCATTATCTGGCTTTTATCAGCAATTTCTTCTTTCTTTTTCTGCTTGGTCTTTCATAATGACATAATGAACTTCATAAAAGAGTCATAAGTTCTGGCAGTGCTTATTCGTCTATCCGTTTTATTATTCGTTTTGGCTTTTCCAAAAAGCTACGCTTCCGATTGCGCGGATAAGTTGTCCCTAAAAATCGGCATTGGCTCTAGCTGGCCGCCTTTTGTTATGTATGGCACTCGTCCTTATGGCATAGACGTAGATATCACTAGAGCAGTGTTTGAGCGCGCCGGGTTTTGTATCGAGTTTATTCAACTTCCTTCATCAGCACGTGGGATCACCGAGCTTGAGAAGGGCTTAATTGATGTCCTACCATCCGCAAGTTTTAGTGTTGATAGAGCAAAAATCGCTTACTTCTCGTCGCCATATCGGCGTGAAAGAATGCGTTTGTTTGCTAACAAGGAAATAGATCTCGATAGCAACTTAATCGAGTTATTTTCTGCAGGCTATACATTTACGGCTAATCCCGGAGCCTATTACGGTGAGGAAGTAAAGCAAATAAAAAAAATCGATTGGTATGACAAGCGGTTGTTTGAAATCGCGAGCTTGGACAGGCGAATAGAAATGGTGGCTAAAAACCGCGTCGATTTTCTGATTGAAGATGAAGACGCAGGCTACTACTATATCAACAAGCTAGGCTATCAAAGCATTCAGCTACACCCTTATGTAGTTAACGATAACGCTATTCATTTTATGCTTGGACGTCATGCATTTAAGCGTAGTGACATTGAGCGGGTCAATGAAGCAATTACCAATTTAAATGGCACAATAGCGAATATCTCAGAAAAATATAGAAAAGATTCAGGATGACTCAACAGCAGCAACTCCTTCAAACATTACAAAGCACATTTGGACATACGACACTTCGCCCGGGACAATCGGAAGTCATAGAATCTATACTGCAAGGCCAAAGTGCAATCGCTATTTTTGCAACTGGTGCAGGCAAGTCGTTGTGTTATCAGTTACCAGCAATCATGAAGCAAGGGGTGTGCGTAGTCGTTTCACCGCTATTGGCATTGATGCATGAACAACGAGATTACCTACAAAGTAAAGGGGTTGCGACGGCTTGTCTTGATAGTACTCAAAATAAAGAGGAAACATTACGCATAGAAAATGCGGTGCGAAACAATGCTCTTAAAGTCCTCTTTATATCTGTCGAGCGGCTGAATAGCCAAAAGGCTCGGACTCTATTATCACAAAGCAATATCTCTTTTCTTGTCATTGATGAAGCGCATTGTATTTCTGAGTGGGGACATAATTTCAGGCCAGATTACCTAAAAGTGGCTAAATATCGATATGAACTTGGTATCAACCAAGTGCTATTACTCACCGCGACAGCAACAAATAAAGTTGCACGCGATATGGCAGATAAATTCGATGTATCCGATCAAAATATCATTAGAACGGGCTTTTACCGTAAGAACCTATTCTTAAGTGCGGCGCATATTAGCGAATCTCAGAAAGACGAATATCTACTCGCCTTTTTGAAAAAAGCAAAAGGCGCAGGTATCGTTTATGTCACGCAGCAAAAACAAGCTGAAGAAGTAGCAAAAATGATAACCGCTTGTGGCTTTCCTGCAGAAGCCTTTCATGCATCATTGCAGAGTGAGAAAAAGGCCCAAATTCAAGCTGACTTTCTAGCGAAAGCTAATCTTATCGTTGTAGCGACTATTGCGTTTGGTATGGGTGTAGACAAACCCGATGTTCGCTGGGTACTACATTATGATATGCCAAAATCTATTGAGGGATATAGTCAAGAAGTCGGTAGGGCTGGCAGGGATGGCGAAAATGCACATTGCGTTGCTTTAATTAATAATGAAAAAATTGCCACATTAGAGAACTTCGTTTATGCCAGTGCATTAGAGCGAGAGTCATTAACGCTGCTTTTTAACGAACTTTTCGGTGAGCCAGCTACAGATTATCACCTCAACGAATACGAACTTGCCTACAAAACCAATATTAATCAATTGGTATTAAAAACACTTATTGTCCAACTCGAACTGCAAGGTTACTTACGGGTAAACTACAGCTACTTTGCGGAGCTAAGTATCGCATTTACTCAAGACAAAGATAAAATATTAGCCAGGTACTCGCCGGAACGGCAACTGTTTTTGTCTCAGCTATTCTCATGTTTTGAATTCAAAAAGAAATGGGGATTACTTTCACATCAAGCATTAGATGGGTACAACATCTCCCTTACTAAAGCGCAAGAAGTCGTTGAGTATTTGCAAAATCAACAACTGATTGACGTAAAAGTCGCTAAATATACTTCGGTTTATTCAAAGCCTGTCCAACAAGTTAACATTAATGAACTGGTTGAGTCTTTCTACCAGCAATCACAAATTAAAGAGCAAGGCGAACTTGCACGGCTAAGACATTTACTCAAATTTTTCCAGCTGACTTCCTGTTACCACAAAGCGCTCGCCAGTTATTTCGGCGATATGCACGCACCAGAGCAATGTGGCCATTGTGGGGTCTGCAGCGGTAAGCATTTGATCGTCAATGCACAAGAGAGCCACGGATTAGATATTGAAACAACAAGAAATATTTTAAGAGACGCTTCACAGTTTGCGTCGCAACGCGGCGTTAATTTTTCTACTCACCTCAAAACATTGTTTTTACTAGGCTTAAATTGCCCCTATTTTACTAAATATAAATTCAGACAACTTGAAGGATTTGGCAGTTTATCCGGAGTAAAGTATGAAAAGGCAAGAGCATTGATCATGGAGCGCGCTTTATAGATGAAAGCAGATATTATTAAACTCGCCACGATCGCGGAAAAAAAGACCAAATATATACTCGGACTAATGAGCGGTACCTCATTAGATGGGTTAGATATTGCGTTATGTAAAATTGAAGGTGCCGGGAAACATACACAGCTAACGGTTGAGCGATTTACCACAATAGAATATAACCCTTCGCAAAAGCAGCTTCTCAGTGATCATGCGTCTAGATCTCAGGTAAATCTTAAGACGTTGTGTCAATTAAATGCGTGGCTCGGCGAGTTGTACGCAAGTCTAATCAATAATATTTTGGCAGAGTGGCAAGTTGCAGCCGACACTGTTGATTTAATAGCGAGTCATGGACAAACACTTTACCATTGTCCGAAACAAGCCTTTGCTGACTTTGAAAAATTAAATAGCACCTTGCAAATCGTTGATGCTGATATTATTGCGACAAAAACGAACATCATCACCATCGCAGACTTTAGACAAAAGCATATCGCCAAGGGATATGAAGGAGCGCCTCTCGTGCAATATGGTGACTACCTGTTATATTCGAGCACGAGTATCGATAGGGTTTTGCTCAATATTGGCGGTATTTCAAACCTTACTTATTTACCAAAAAACTGTACACTTACGCAGAGTATAAGTAGTGACATTGGTCCTGGAAACACATTAGTAGACCAATATTGCCGCCACGTATTGGGACTGCCATTCGATGAAAATGGTGAGATTGCGTCAAGTGGCAAAATTCAATTGCCATTTCTCGAAGCTTTACTGTCGCACCAATTCTTTGAGATGCCACTTCCAAAATCAACTGGACAAGAGTTATTTAATCAAACCTTTGTGCATCACGCATTGGATGGAAAAGATTATAATCATGAAGATATCATCACGACACTGACTGAATTCACAGCTATCACTGTCGCAAATGCGGTGAATGAGCTTGGTACAACTGAATTAGAGCTATATATTAGCGGAGGTGGTATTCATAATGTATTTTTAATGGAGCGAATTGAAAGCCATTTGAGTAACCATGTTTTACTCAAGGACTTTTTACAACTGGGAGTAAACCCCGACGCCAAAGAAGCCGCTTTGTTTGCGCTACTTGCGAATGAAACCGTTTCAGGTGATAGTAATGCACTGCCTTTTTCTATGGGTAAGATTTCATTACCAGCATAGTCGCTAAAAAACGGATAATACTGCGCTCACTGCCGAGTTAAAAATACGTTTGAAGCCAGTAGTCTGAGTTTTGACAAGCTCAGATACTGGCTCGCTTACGGTAATTCTCTCATTCAAAATGATATCAAACTCAGCTGCATTCTTTAAATAATCGTGGAGCCCCACTAGGTTCAATTGCATAAAGTAGGGACCAGCATCAAGCGATTGCTTTACTTTGATTTCTACAATCTTAGTGAGATAAGACTCCGGATCTACCACCAAAGAGACCTCGCACTTTGCATTCCGCTCGTCGTGCTTTGTAAGTACAACGTTAACTCGGTCATCAATACGTGCATCGATTGGCAACTCAATTACCAAAGAAAGTCCTTGCTCACCTGGTTGCAGACTAAGCTTCTCATAGGGCTGAACAGCACGGTACTGTCCCCTCATAGAACTTGTGATCTGTGCTGCATTAAAACTAAAAATACCAGGTTTGCTACTCATTACTTTCTTTCGTTATTTACAAGACAATGTTAATTATCTCAAAGCTAGATTACAGAATTATGACTTACCAACCAAAGACTAAAAAAGTCAAAGCTCGGCAATACCGAGCTTTAAACGCACTTTTTAGTTAAATTTATCGTACTGCGAGCATAATAAGTCCTGGAAATACAAAGAATGAACCTAAGACATATGCTAAAGCCGCAGGTTTATTTTTAGCCCCAATTTCTGCTAACTTCTCAGCCAGATGTAGAGGAATTTCTCTAAGCAGCGGTAAGCCATAAATAAACGCAACAGCAAAAATGTTAAACATAACATGCACAAGCGCAATAGTTAATGCTACTTCTGCAGCGGGGCCTGTGATAGATGTAGCCGCTAATAATGCGGTAATTGTAGTGCCTATATTCGCACCTAAGGTAAATGGATATATCTGACGAGTGGTAAATACGCCGCTTCCAGCAAGCGGGATCATCAAACTAGTTGTAGTCGATGATGACTGTACCATTACCGTAACTACAGCACCCGAACCAATACCAACAAATGGACCTCGGCCAATAGCACTGTGTAGTAACTCTTTAGCCTTACCGACCAATGCCTTTTTCAGTAACTTGCCTAAATAGGTTACGGCGAACAAAATCATCATGATCCCGATAACGACCATAGCAACACCTGCAGCAGTGGAGTCTAAAAAGCTAACGCCATCTTTAACAACGCCAACCGCTRGCTTGACCAACGGCTTAATAAAATTATAACTTTTTAAGGATAAATCGRCGTCACCTACAAAAACGTGGGCCAATCCCGATGCTAACTTCTCAAAAATACCAAACATGATTTCGAGCGGTAGAAAAATAGCGACGGCTAATAAATTAAAGAAGTCATGTACGGTGGATGCGGCAAACGCTCTTCTAAACTCTTCTTTACTGCGAATGTGACCGATTGAAACAAGCGTATTGGTAATAGTCGTACCAATGTTTGCCCCCATTACCATAGGAATTGCAATGTTTATTGGTAATCCACCAGCCACAAGACCAACAATAACTGAGGTCACCGTTGATGAGGACTGCACCAGTGCAGTAGCTAAAGCTCCCAAAAGTAGGGCCACAATTGGATTAGTTGCAAATGCAAAGATTTCTTTCGCGCCTTCACTTCCACCTGAAGCCAACTTAAAACCGCCACTCACAGTTCCCACTGCGACTAAGACTAAGTAAACAAGTAGTATGATAGACAGCCAGTTTAAAAGTTTAGCTGATCCCGAGGTCTGAGATTGATTAACCATAGTTTCGCTCTTAGATTAAGTAATGTTCTTTCATTACATTTTTATTTCAGTCGCGCATTTAACCACTCTATTGTTACAGTTATATTTCAGTTTCATGTAACTCGTCACGGCTGCTTACTTTCTCATCGTATTTTCATAAACAGTTTCTCGATACAGCAGTAATATCTTGTTTTTTCTACTTATTAACGTAGGCATGCGTTTACATTTGTTTACTTCTTCAAATTTGATCCACATTTGCTTCACTATTTAAAAGTAGGATTTACCTATAATTATTGTGCCGTATATGACTATGCTTAGACTTTTTTCACTGTTACTAATTCTTGCCGCCATGGCAGTCAGTGCGGCTGACTTTACGTCAAATGCCAAGTATAGAGTAAGTACACCACTAACAATTTATTTTGATAAGGTCGATAAAGCACAACTATCTTCAATCTTGGTCTTAGGTCCAGATGAAGCGGAAGCTGTATTGGACAAACTTAATCAGCAGAGACCAGAGCATGAAAACAAGCGATATCAATGGGCAGTGATCACACCCGATATGCTATTACCAATGGAGAGAAATTATATTGCGTTTGGTTTTGGCAGACTACCTTGGCTAAATATTGCCTTGATAAAAGACAATGAGGTCTCATTTTTAACACAACATACACTAAATACAACGTTTGCAGAAAGAGAAGTGCAAGCACCTCAACTATATGTCCCAGTATCAAAAGAGGATTTAGCTGGGGCTAGTTTAATAGTTAGATATCAGACTTTTGCGAATGCACCGGCTGATCTAAGATTGATTAATGACAATGAACTTAATAGCAATGTCCTCACTAGCACGCTAATGAACGCGGCACTAAGTGGGATAATAGCAGCAGTGTTTATCATCGTACTTGTCAATTTTTACTTCAATGCAAACACCACAAACGCTTATTATTGTATATGGACATTGTTATTCTTACTTATTGTTTTAGACATGTCGGGGTTCACGTTTCAGTATTTTTGGCCTTTACACGGTAAGTTTGCGACCTTGTTTTCAGCATGTCTGATGACCTTTGTGCCTGTATTTCATCTTCTTTTCATTAGACAGTTTTTGCAACTAAAGCGTAGAAACGAAACTTTACATTTTTTATATAA
>NZ_JAKEVK010000119.1:0-14051 GCF_022398435.1 Pseudoalteromonas sp. Isolate6
CTATTATTTTGTGTGCAAAATAAATATTGAATTGATTTTACTTCATCTAGAGTAAAGCCTCGCTGCGTTAGGGTGTAGGTGAATACTCTACAAGCATCAACTTAGGAGAACGAAATGAAAGAACTACAAAGTATTGCATATACGGCGAAAGCGACTGCCACAGGTGGTCGAGAAGGTGTGGCAAAATCTGACGATGGTCGTCTTGATGTTGCGCTTTCGACACCAAAAGGCTTAGGTGGTGATGATGGGCAAGGGACTAATCCAGAGCAATTGTTTGCAGCAGGTTATGCGGCGTGTTTTATTGGCGCATTAAAATTGGTGGCAGGCAAAGCAAAGGTGAAGCTGCCAGAAGACACACATATTAACTCTGAAGTGTCTATTGGGCCAATTGAAGGTGGCTTCGGGATAGCGGTGAAATTGGCGGTATCGGTTGGCGACTTAGACAAAGACACGGCGCAGTCACTCGTTGAAAAAGCTCACGAAGTTTGCCCATATTCAAATGCTACTCGTGGCAATATTGCGGTTGAGCTTTCAGTTATTTAACTAGCCTGAGGTTTGGATAAGGAATGAACTAACTAACTGTTTTTTAATCACCTTAAACTATCTTCTTACCTAGCCAGAGAGTTTTGAGGATAACAAGGCGAATTTACGTACCAATAGCTGGCTATTGGAAGTGAATTCAACGCAGTTAGCGTTAAAACTGGCTGCTAGAAAGGCATTAATTATCCGAAGCTCAGGTTAACTCACTTAAGTGGGTTAGAGCCAGTGTATTTTGACGCTGGCTTATGTGTTTTCTAAAGGGTCGGTGACTTTAAAGCAGTGAATATCACCACCCGTTCTAAAATCAACACGTTTAACTTGTTCAACGATTTCCACTGTATTATAGCCGTTGAGTAAACCAAACATCGCTGCTTGCTGGCCCGAGCCGATGGCATAAGATTGCGCTAAGGGTTCGGATTTATAGGTGCCCCTTTTTACACAACCATACCAAACGCCTTTTTTGGGGTGATATTTAATGAATTCCAGACTCTCAATCGTATCAAACTGATTATTTGAAAAGTTGTGCTGCAAATTGTATATATCGCATGTTTGCCCGGTGCAAAACACTCTCCAGCCGTGATAATCAAACCACTTTTGAGCGTTATCGGTAACGATGATCTTGTCGGTAGTGGTTCTACTATCACAGGCTATTTCTGCTGTTTTCGCGTTATAGACAATGGTTGTCATTCCTTTTGACTCCTATGAAATTACATTCGATGAAACTAGTGCACGTAAAAATGCAGATGGTATAAAGACTTGAATGCTAATTGAATGTTGCACTAGAAGAAGTTTACCTGAGGTGAATGTCTGCGCTTTTTAGTTTCAGACAAGGATTATAAGAATTTTACGATGTTATTCAATTGTAACTAAGTGAGCTTTCTTCAATTTAGCTTATTACATCTAGCCAACTAAAATGGGGCGAAATTGACCGTTAACTCACAATCGTATTTATCACTTCATAAAGTTTTTTCATATCTATCGGTTTTGCGACGCAATTATCAAATCCAAGTTGCTGATAATTTTCTAAATCTCCCGACATTACATTGGCTGTGACGGCAATAAGCGGAGTTGTTTTATCTTGTTTTCTGACTTCTGAGCATACTTTTAGGCCATCTTTTTTTGGCATCTGAATATCGACAAAAAAGATATCAGGTTTCAATTCGTGATAAAGCTCTATCGCTTCTTCACCATCCTGAGCTATGACAAGATTCGCTTCAGTTGGTTTAATCATGGCACTAAATATTTTTTGATTTAGGGGATTATCTTCAGCGAGTAGCAGGTTTTTATCTTTCAAGGCGGGTATAGCATGCAAGTCTTGCATGATAGATTGTTCAGGTGCTTCGCAAATCTCGAGTACGAGCTCAACTTTAAACTCACTGCCAACGCCTTCTTTACTCGTAACCGTAACACGACCATCCATTAGCTCGGCGAGTTGTTTAACAATTGCAAGTCCAAGCCCAGTACCACCATATTTTCTGGTGGTCGATGAATCCGCTTGCTGAAAGCGAGTAAATAACTTCTTGAGCGCAATTTCAGAAATACCTGCGCCGGTATCGATTACACGTATGGAGAGGTGTTTACCGCCATCTTGAAGTATAACGGTTACCGCGCCGTCACTGGTAAATTTAACGGCATTGGATATTAAATTTCGTAGTATTTGCTTTAGTCGCAGTGAATCTCCAAATCGGTAAGGGTTTGCTAGGTCCTCAGTCTGAATAATCAGGTCAATTTGCTTGGTGCTTGCAGCATGGGCAAACTCTTGCTTTACTTCAGTGACAATATTTCTAATATCCACCGTTGCTGACTCCATTTTTAGTTCACCAGCTTCAATTTTAGAGAAATCAAGTAAGTCGTTGAGTAGGCTAAGTAATGTTTCTGTGGACGTCATGCCTTGTGCAATTAGTTCCTTGGAATCTGCTGCACTTTTATGGTGCTTCATTAACTGAAATACCCCATAGATGCCGTTAAGTGGGGTTCTTAATTCGTGGCTCATGTTCGCCAAAAAGTGACTTTTTGCCCGCTCTGAACTTTGTGCTTTTACTTTTTCACTTTCAAGCGAGCTGATCTGCTCTTTGATTTGCTTCGCAAGTTGGTTAAGGGTCATTTGAAGTGTTCTTAATTCTCTAAATTCAAAATCGCTTTTCGCAGAAACGTAATGCCCTCGTTTCAGTCGTTCACAATGACGTTCAAGTGCTTGCATCGGATTGGTCAACCGTTTTGCTAATCGGCGTAAATACCAGGTAAGTAATACCACTAGCATCAACCCGATAAACACGATGTATAACACCGCGCGTAAAATATCGTTACTATATACTTCGGCTTCTCGTTGTAGCTGTAAATCAAGTTCAACAAAATCGTCTTTTAGTGAATAAACAGCACTGCGGTATACACCTTCAGTGGCATCTGATGAATGTGTACCCTCAAGTACAAGGTCTTGACTGGTGAACCAGATAGAGCCTTTTTCCTGATTGGAATCTAAAAATGGTCCGAGATCGACTTCAAGGAAAAGCACACCTGTATATTTATAAGGACGCATTAACGACGATAATTTTTGTCTAAGGGGAATGGCGAGAAATAGCTTGGCCTGATCCGACGGTTTCTTTTCAAGGCTTTCAACAGGGACAACCAGTTTGTCGATTTTCAATGTGCGTCGCTGCTGCGAGAGAACCTTGTTTGTATGCTCGCTAAATACGGAATTGTTCCAACGTAGGGTATCAAAAGGATATCCCTCGACGGTAAACACTGAGCCGTCGTTGATAAACGCAGACTTCACCATGTCGGTATTGTCGACTAAGTTAGTTAGCGCCTTAACTGCGTGTTGAGTAAACAGTAGATCGTTCGGTAAGGTAGATAAAATATGGTCTTCACTTAACGGTGCAACTTGATAGATCAGCTCATTGACTTGTGCTTTAAAGTCGTTGATAAGACTTGCGCCAGTGCGTTTCACGTCTTCTTGTTCTAAGGTTGCCTTTTGTTGCATCAGGGAAAAACCAACCATCGCAACCAGTACAATGAGGAAGAGAGAGAATAATGCCGTAATTTTTCTTTTTATTTCATCAACGATGCTGCGATTTGCTTTCATTCTGTCCCGACTTTGTGACAATAAATTGCATATATTGCGTCGTTTCTTCGACACTATACACACCACCTAAATAGCGTGTTAGTCCCTTTAACATGGCTTCCCAAATATAGGCCATAATTGGTTCATTGGGTTGTGGATAGGTTTGTTGTAAAGAAGCGATCAGTTGAGAAAGTGCCTTGTCGCCGCGTTTTGTAAGTTCAGCCAAACTTTCACCGTTTGCTGGCAGCGCATTGAGTTCATCCCACAGTTTATCTTGTATCTTTTGGCTTTGCATAAAGTCAACAAGCTGCTTTAGATACGGACCTTTTCTAGAGTCTATGCCATTGGCAGGAAAAGCCAGTACATGAGACGATGCGAGAGATATTAGTTGATGATTTCCCCATCTTGGTAAAGGCGCGATGGCTAAATCGTCTTTCAGCTTATCTTTAAGTTGACGATATGCCCAAATTCCATTCACAAAATAATCGAGCTTGCCAGTTTTAAACCGACTCATTAAGCATTGGTAAGCACAGTCAGCGTCTATGACGTCACTGTTGAGAAGTGATTGATAATTGGAAATTGCGAGGCGCATCGCTTTGGTGTCAAGCTGTGGTACGCCTGCCTGGATGAGGTTAGGCTGAAGTGCATTCGCAAAGGTCACAAACCAATACATTTCATAAAAATTCCAGCCGAGCGTAGGTTTGTCTGCAACAGTTTGTTGGGTGTAGCTTTGTAAGTCGGTAATTGGATGTGGCGCAAGTGCGCGGTTGTAATAGAGTATTAGGTGGTTACCGTACATAATTGGTACACCCTTAAGCTCGCCATTGACCTTGCTGTTTTCAATGACTTTCTGTGTGAGCTTATTGCTTAACCAAGACTTTGGTACCTGAGAAAATTGCAGTTCCGTCAATCCCATATAATCGCTGGGAATAATAACAGCATCTGGTAACTGTAAGGCATCTGCATACAACAATAACTCACTTTTCAACTGATTGTTGTTAAAGGCAAGAATGTTAACTTTAATACCCGTTTTTTCACTGAACTCTTCAAATAATGGCTGAAAATCAAAGTTCTCAAGTCCAACCGCAACATCTATCTCTGGCCGTTCACTTGCACGGGCGCTTACTGGGTTATAAACCAAAAGAAGTAACATGAACACCAAGCAAAGCATTTTACCTAGCATATCAATACGCTTCCTTTACGGGCCTGAAAGACATTTTAATGTTGCTCGGCATTAGGCGTATCTTACATAAACTAATCGGATGTGCTTGTTATTGTAGACCAAATTTCTCTGATTTAAATTCTTTTCAGAATGACAAATTCCATTTATTGGACCATTCAACTCTATTTCAGTCGTGAATAATTCACTAAAACACGATAAAATAACAGCCAAATAAGAACGATGAGTACATCCTTGCTATGAAAAAAGGGTTTATGCTGGTCTGCGATGGCAGCAATGGCGCAGGAAAAACGACGGTTATAGCCGGATTGGAAGCGCATTTAAAACAACGCGGTATTGAAGTTGTGATGACTCGTGAACCCGGTGGAACAGAGATCTCAGAGAAGATCAGAGAAATCATTCTAGATCCCTCAACCCCCGAAATGACAGACATGACGGAGCTTATGTTGTTTGGGGCCGCGCGTGCTCAGCATGTTCGTGAAAAAATTATTCCAGCACTCGAGCAAGGCAAAGTCGTTATTTCTGATCGATTTGACGCTGCAACTTTTAGTTTTCAACACTATGCAAGAGGGCTAGATCTTGCCACCATCACAACCATTAATCAGCTTGCGCTCGGCGGCTTTCGTCCAGACATGAATTTGATTTTGGACTTGGATCCCGAAGAGGGCTTAAAGCGAGTCAAATCAAGAGGTGAGGGGCTAGATAGGCTTGAGGATGAAAAGCAACAATTTTTGCAGCGCGCACGTGAGGGCTATCTCGTTCAAGCGAAAAATGACCCTGAACGATTCACTGTGATTGATGCCAGTCAAAGTAAAGCACAAGTACTTGAGCAAAGTATTGAACTGCTTGATAGCTTGATAACCAAACACTTAACAGTGGATGGCAATGAATAATTTGCTTCCAAGTTGGCACTGCAGCGCTTTGAGTTATCTTGCTCGGGCACAGCAAAATGGTCGTTTGCACCATGCTCAGTTGCTATCGGGTAAAAAAGGAGTGGGAAAGTCTCTGCTTGCGGCGCACTTGGCAGATGCACTTTTGTGCTTACATCCGCAAAATCTTACTGCCTGTGGGCAATGTAAGTCGTGTAACTTGAACTTAGCTGGTAATCACCCAGATAGACTGAGTGTCGTGCCTGAGGGAAAATCAATCGGGGTAGATGAAATTCGAGAAATTACGCATTTTTTGAACCATTCTGCGCAGCAAGGCGGTAATAAAGTCGCGTTGATTGAACAAGCGCATCTGATGACCCGTTCAGCCGCTAATGCGCTGTTAAAAACACTTGAAGAGCCAAATGCTAATCGTTATTTGGTTGTTACCAGTGATGACGACAGTAAGTTACCTGCCACCATTTTGAGCCGTTGTAATAAAGTGGCAATTCACTCTCCCAAACAAGCAGAGGCTGCGCAGTGGCTGGCTGCTAAAAATGTCGCTTGTGATTTTCCTTGGTTTGATGAATTCTCTCTACAGCCCTTTATTATCGAAGCGTGGCAACAAGAAGGTGTGCTTGACGATGTGACTGCGCTTTATCACGCGGCGAATCAATTAACAGCAGAAAGTGCGCAAATGGTTGAAAAGATTTTATTAAAGCAAGGCGCAATGAGCGATGTATTCGCCCGTTTTTTGCTTAACCGTCTCAAAGGGGCGATGACACAAGGAAATGGCTTGAGTTTTACCCAGTATCAAGACTTAGTGAGCTTGATACATCGGTTTATGTACGAACAGAAAAATGTGTTAGGGTTAAATCAAAACCTTAGTATTTCTAATTTACTTTTTGCCTTACAAAAACAGCTATAAAGAGGTGGCGCATGCAAGAGTTACTTGCGGATTTTGAAGATTTAGATGAGCTATATCGTTGTTATATGCCATTTCTGAAATCCGGTGGCATATTTATCAAGTCCAATGCCCATTTTGATATGGGGCAAGAATTAAAGCTCAGAGTCACCTTGCCTGACGCTCTAGAAGCGGACGAAGTCAACGTAGTGGTTGCTTGGTTAACACCGCAAGGTGCACAAAATTCTAATCCTTCGGGTGTTGGTGTTGCGTTTGTAGACGCGCCAGCTCTGAACGATAAAATAAATAAGCTTTTGGGTGCGACTTTGCATTCAGATAAACCAACTTACACCATGTAGAGCCAGTATGATTGTAGACTCTCACTGTCATTTAGATAGACTTGATTTTGAAAAGTTAGGCCTAAGCCTTGAAGAAGTACTCAGTAACGCGAGACAAAAACAAGTAGAACACTTTTTATGCGTTAGCGTGACACTAGACCAATTTCCATCGATGTTAGAAAAAATAGCCCATTTTGATGATGTTTCTGCATCTTGTGGGGTACATCCATTGGATCAAAAAGATAAACTGGATGTTGAAAGGCTAGTGCAACTAGCAAGTAATGATAAGGTCGTTGCTATTGGTGAAACTGGATTAGATTATTATTATTCAAAAGATACGCACCAGGTACAGCAAGAAAGCTTTGCTGGACATATCGATGTGGCTAACCAGTTGCAAAAACCACTGATCATTCATACTCGTGATGCAAAAGCAGACACGATAGACATCATGCGTGCCCACAATGCGCAAAATTGCGGTGGTGTGCTGCACTGTTTTACCGAAGATTGGCCGATGGCAAAGCAGGCATTAGACCTTGGTTTTTACATTTCAATCTCTGGTATTGTGACGTTTAAAAATGCGACGGCGCTTCAGGAAGTTGTTAAGCAAATCCCTATGGACCGATTGCTTATTGAAACCGACTCACCTTACCTTGCACCTGTACCACATCGTGGTAAAACTAACCAACCTGCTTATGTACAAGACGTTGCATATTATATTGCTGACTTAAAAGGGGTGAGCTACAAAGCGCTTGCAGAGCAAACCACGAATAACTTTTACTCTTTATTTAATTTGGTGAAACGCCAAGATGGTAGCACAACTTAATCAGCTACCTCAGGTGTTGATGGGCCCGCTGGTTCGCCGAGCTGAGCAGAATAAAATTTGTATTCAGGTAGTTACTTGTGAAGCCGTGGATATCTCGGCTTCGTTATTGGCCCATCAAAGTCGATGTGAGGTTGAGACATTTCAGCTCGGTGCAGCCTGCTTTTTGCATTTTTTGCTGATATGCAGCGAGAAGGCTCTGCCAACAGCGCAGCTGCTCGAGTATCAAGTGCTTATTAACGGTGCCGCGTATAAGCCAGATTATCTGCGTTACGGAGAAGAGCTCAGCTTTGCGATACCTGCTGTGCTCAACCAAATACTACATGGCTCATGCCGTAACCCGCATCATCACGCTAAAGACAGTTTACATACTGCGGATCAGTGGCAGGAGCAGCAGCGCGAGCTTGGTGAGGTAGGTTCTGATTTGTGTATTTTTTCTGGTGATCAGATCTACGCAGATGATGTTGCCGGCGCCATGTTGTTGGCTATTCACCAACTTATAGCAAGGTTAGGTTTGTTCAGAGAAACCAACTTGCCAATGCACCTACCTGCTGATCAGCAAGCTCAACTTTACCATCGTCACTTATATCTACCGAAGACGCCATGGCAGGAGCGCTCAAAGTTTTCACCGGGCTATTGGTTTCGAAAGGATGAACCGCACTTTTCTAGTGTTAAGGCCTTTAATCACCTCATTTTCTTCGAAGAGTTTGTCGCCTGTTACCTGTTAAACTTCTCTCATCTTGCTTGGCAGTTGGTTAACTTTGACGCCCTTCATTATGACGGTGGAAACGACAAGGTTAGGCGAATATTTGAGTCCGAACTTGACGCGCTAAAAGGCTTTGTTGAAACGTTGCCTAGTGCTGAGCGGCTGTGCGCGAACGTGCCCATTTTAATGATGTTTGACGACCATGATGTAACCGATGATTGGAATTTAACGGCTAAATGGGAGCAGGCAATTGCAAACCATAAAGTGAGTCGCCGCATAATTAGTAATGGCATCATTAGCTACTGGCTGTTTCAAGGTATTGGTAATGATGCGTTTAAGTATAGCGGGGCGCTGACATCAGGCTTTAATTCAAGCCTGATTGACAATGAATGGCACTTTTCGGCGTTTGACAAACAAGTTCGTCGATTCACACACTGGCACTATTGTTTAGATACGTTTCCAAAAGTGGTGGTGCTAGATACCCGTACACATCGCTGGCGCAATGAACAGGATTTTAATGAGCCGAGTGGCTTACTCGATTGGGAAATGTTGATGGAGTTGCAAGATACGCTTATCGACCATAGTGCGGTATTGATGGTAAGCCCAGCGCCAGTATTTGGGGTAAAGGCAATCGAAACCATACAAGCTGTATTTAATGCGTGTGGTGAGCCGTTAATGGTAGATGTGGAAAATTGGATGGCGCATGAAGGGGCTGCGAAAAAACTCATAGAAATTTTTAAGCGCCCAGATACACCCAAAGAAACCATTATACTCTCCGGCGATGTGCATTATTCGTTTTGCTTTTCGGTTCAGGCTCGTTTTGGTCGTCATGATAACCGCATTTGGCAGTTAACTGCATCAGGGATAAAAAATGAATTTCCAAAGCCGCTTATCAATATTTTAGATAAGATGGACACGATTTTGTATGCCAAATATAGTCCTTTGAATCTCTTTACAAAACGTTGGCAGCTATCTGTAAGTAAGCATCCTTCATCGCTAAAAAAACATGGTTACTTGGTGTCTGATTCTGCGATTAGCTTAGTAACGCTTGAAAACGGCTTGCTAGAGAAGTATGAACTACTGCACGGTACTGGGATCCACAGTCATTTTGAGTTGTAAGATTTGAGGGTTGAATGAATCGTTTTCTGCGATTTATAGCTAAGCGTAGCTAGTTGAAGCTTTGCTTTCCTGAACCTAGCGGCTAGCGTTAAGTACCAAATCCACCAAAAAATCATTGTTCTTTTTCACTTTTGCTATAGTTAATATAATGCGGGCTAACATCTCGACTATATGACACCACTCAAGCACATGTACCTGTTCGTTGTACCATGCAGCACACTGAAATGGTTTTGTGTGTTGTTGTTATTGTTGTCACCGAGCTTTCCTTGTGTCGCCAATTTTCCCGAGTTTAGTGATACGGCGCAGATTATGCGACGCTATGACTATAATTCTGGTCTCAGTCAAGTCACCATCACTGCCATTACGCAAGATCAACTCGGGTATATTTGGGTTGGTACTCAGTCCGGCCTAAATCGTTTTGATGGTCACGACTTTGTTCAATTTGAAGTAAAACAGAACTCCAAACATCATCTCTCCGGTGGTTTTATTACCTCACTATGCCACAGTGGCAAATATATCTGGATTGGAACAAGCACAGGACTTAGCATTTACGATACTGAAGCGGGGACCTTTCGCTCTATTTTAGCTGCACAAAATGAGGCAGTTAGTTCTGATAGGGTCAAGAAAGTGGCCTGTTATGGTGAATCAGTCACTGTGTCAACAGAGGAAGGCGATGCTTACCGAGTTAACTACCAAACCTTGAAGCCTGAAAAGCTTTATTTAATTGGAGCATTTGTTCGTGAGGTTCAAGAAACGAGGGAGGCGTTTATTTACCTCAATGCGGATGGCTTAGTCAGTCAGCCAAAAGACAAGGTCGGTGCGAATGTATTGCTGGAGGGAGAGTTTAAAACACTGGCGCTGTCTCACGGACGAGTATTCGTTGTTGATGCGGATGATAAAATCATTAGTTTTGACACTCAGTTTAATAAAGTGCAATGGCAAAAGTCGGTCAGCGCGAAAGTAAATCTTAGCATTCATCAAATTAAAGTAAGGGCGAATGAAATACTCGTCGCAGCTAATACAGGCGTATTTATTCTAGACTTGCAAGGCAATATTAAACGTCATTGGTATCGTCGTGCAGAGCAATATGACGGACTGCAAGACAATAACGTGCTAAGTGTTCAACGAGATAGAAATGGCGATTTGTGGATTGGTACAGAATCTCAAGGGTTACACTTTTTTAGCCAACTGAGCGAGTCGTTTGGCCATGTTGGAGAACAAAACTTTCCACATGCCCCTTTGGGGCATCCTGATGTCAGAAATTTCGCGTTAGATAGTAGTGAGCGCTTTTGGATAGGCACGTCATCTGGCTTGTATATTTATCAAAATTCAAGCTTTATTGAAGCGCATCGGATTTTTCCAAGTTTGTCCGCCATTAAAGGAAGTTTTATCACTCAGGTAAAAATTTACGATCATACTTTGTGGGTGACAACGAGAGGAGACGGTGTTGTCAGGTATGCCCTAACTGAAGGGGAATATAGTCACTTAATGCCAGACTCCGATAATGGACCAGAACTTAGTTTTAATGATGTCATCGAGTATCAATCTCAGATTTTAGTAAGTTCAAGGACGCTAGGTCTAATGAGGTACGACGAAGAGTCGAAAATGTTAGTACAGTTTTTTGAAAATCGTCCAAATGCGCCTTCGCATGTGTCTTCGTTTAAAGTGGTCGGGCAGGACTTATGGTTCGGATCGATAGGTGAGGGCCTGTTTAAGTTTAGTAAAGGTCAGCTTCATAACCTCACCACGCAGGATGGCTTAAAGTCTAACTTGGTTTTTATGATAGATGAAGATCCGTGGCAACGTATCTGGGTTGCGAGTGAAGCGGGGATTAGTTTAGTTGATAAACAAATGAAAGTTATTCGAACTATTGGTGAACAAGAGGGACTAGGAAACCAAGCAGTATGGGGGCTGGTTTACGATGACTACGAGTACATGTGGCTTGGCACCAGTGGTGGGCTGTCGCGCGTAAATGTAATGGATTTTACCATTGACAACTTCCTACCTATTGACGGTGTGCAAGCGCATGAATTCAACTATAATGCTGCTTGGAAAGCCCCTGATGGCAGAATCTTTATGGGAGGTGCTAAAGGGTTTAATCAGTTTTTTCCTCAGAATGTATCAATTTCAAACACCGCACGGCCTATTTTGGTCTCTACAATCGAATTATTGGGTGAACCATTGAAGCCAAGTCTCGATGGGATCCTTACTGTTGCGCCAGAGCTGGCGGGGTCATTGCGACTGCGCTATGACCAAAATATCATATCCTTACAATACTCTAGTTTAGACTTTGGCTCTGAAAAGCTGAATTTTTATTATCGTGTTAAAGGGCTAAGCGATAAATGGTTAAAACTTGCAAATGGAACAAGGCAAATAAATTTACTCCAGCTTGAGCCAGGCACCTATCGAGTAGAAACCTATACCGTTAACCGTTTTAATATGCAGTCTCCAGTTCATGAGTTTAGTATTCATATCGATGCCCCAATTTGGTGGAATACGTACTCAAAGGCTCTCTATACATTCATCATTGTGCTTATTATCGCTGCATTTGTTAGAGCGAGACAACAACGGTACCAGCAAGTGCTGCGGGATAATCAGAAAATGTCCGCGCTTCAAGAGCGGTTAGAGTTGTCGTTGTGGGCAAGTGGTGATGAACTTTGGGATTGGCATGTTGAGTCCGGTAAAATTTATCGTTACAGCGTGAATCCAAGGATCGACTTTAATGAACTCCAAGATAAACTTATTCTCAATGAGCTTGACCAGTTTGTACATCCTAAGGATTGTGTGTTACTTGAGGAGTGCCTCCAGTCCTGTGTCGACGGTAGTGAAGACGTGTATGAATTGTCTATTCGCGTCAAAGATCAACAAGGAAAGTGGATCTGGGTATTAGATAGAGGAAAGGTGGTGGCACGAGACGATAACGGCAGAGCAATACGGATAGCGGGGGCATTGAAAGATATTGCTGATCTGAAAGCACATCAACAAGCTTTGCAGTCGCTAAATGAGCAACTTGAGATAAAAGTCGCGATGCGTACCGATGAGCTTTATAAAAAGAACCAGAAACTCGAGAAAGCAATGTTTGAGTTAAAGCAAGCACAAGAAGACTTGATTGAAAGTGAAAAAATGGCCTCGTTGGGTGTTGTGGTTGCAGGGGTTGCACATGAAATCAACACACCGTTAGGTATTGCTATCACAGCACTTTCGCACAATGAAGATTGTTTATCTCAGCTGGTAGAAAAACTTGAGAATAAGACACTTAAGCAAAAAGACTTAGTCACTTCCATCGATGCACAGCAGGAAGGGTACCTACTGATCAGTCGCAATTTACAAAGAGCAGAAAGTCTTATCAGTAATTTTAAGCAAGTCGCGGTGGATCAATCAAGCGAGACCGAACGCGATATTAACCTACTCGAATATATCAATGATGTATTCGAGTCGTTAAAACCATTGGCTAAAAATAAAGAAGTATATTTGTCTATCGAGGGTAATGCTAAAGTCAATCTCTCTACCTATCCGGGGGCAGTTTATCAAATAATGGCAAACCTATTTAACAATTCTATTATCCATGGGTTTGAGGGAAGTGCATCTGGCACTGTTAACGTGTTAGTCGAGGCTACAGATAGCTACTGGTCTATCGTATACCGCGACAATGGTGTCGGTATGGACGAAGCAATGCAAAAAACGTTATTTGAACCATTTGTTACGACAAAGCGTAATCAAGGCGGATGTGGATTAGGTATGCATATTGTTTATAATTTAGTAACGCAACTTCTAAAGGGCGAGATCCGCTGTAAAACGGCGAAATTGCAAGGTGTCGAAATTACGATAAAAGTACCGTTAAAGAAATTAACGACTGAAAATTAACTTAGGTGAATTACTGCTAGCGAATTGCTTGTGACAATGCTTCTTTTAGGAGTTTGTCATGTTCTTATTATCTCAGTTTTTGGTTGCCCTTGCTGTTTTACTCGATCTCGCGTCATTTCAATTTATGAAGCGACAGCAGGTGCTATTGGCACTAAGCGTGTCGACTGCACTTACTGCAATTCATTTCTATCTACTCGATGCTATTGCTGGCGCATTGCTTATGGCGGTTGCGAGCCTTAGATATCTAGTGTTTATCAAGTCGCAGTCAAAGCGCTTACTTATCGGTTTTCTACTACTCAATACCGTGCCACCTTTAGTACACTTAAATGCAAATTACGAACTTTATGCTGTTTTTGGTAGTGTTTTATTGACATTTGGTGCATTTATTCGCGAGCAGGTGGCATTTCGGTGTGTGATGATGTTAGGTACTGTGTGCTGGTTGATACATAATTGTTATATCGGTTCACCCATGGCGATTGTGTTAGAAAGTACTTTTTTGGTGAGTAACTTGATTGGGCTAGGGCGAATTTATATGAAGTATAAAACGAGTAAGTTGAAGGCTGAGTAAGCCGCTCTGACTAGCAGCCGAGTTAAAGTGGATCTAATTTTACTGGTATGGACACCAATCAAACTAGATTAAGTTTTAAATATAT
>NZ_JAKEVK010000012.1:0-50700 GCF_022398435.1 Pseudoalteromonas sp. Isolate6
GCAAAGTTTTGAAAAGCTTGGCTTTATTTTAATCCCTTGAATCCAATCACTAAACGGAGTGCCACTAAGGCGTAGGAGCGATACCTTTTATAATACGTTGGCAGGCACTGGGATCCATAAAATGGGGCACTGGATAATCTGGATGTGCTTCTTTTAGCGCTAGTTCTGCGAGTAGCGCCGCATCGTCAGGGAGTACTTCGGCGAGCGTGGTTTGGATCTGTAGATCAAGTAATAAGCGCTTAATGTGCTCCAACAGGTCATCCGCTTGGCGTTCGATGGGGTAGTCTAATGAGGTTAAAGCACAGTATCTGGCAATGAGTGCGAGTTGCTGGTTAATGCGCTCGCCATACCAGGTTAGCACGGGCATGAGTAACACCGCATTAGCAAGTCCGTGCGGCGTACCATATTGAGCGCTCAATTGGTGTGAGATTGCATGTACGTAGCCGACGGAGGTTCTGGTAAAAGCTTGTCCTGCGTAATGGGAAGCGAGTAGTAGTTGCGCCCTCGCTTCTAAATTCTGTGGATCTTGTTGTGCTTTGGGTAAATATTCAAAGATGGCTCTACAGGCTTCAAGAGCACGGCCTCTGCTAAATTCAAGACAGTTAATGCTCAGTAGTGCCTCTATGGCGTGGGTTAGTGCATCAATTGCCGTAGTTGCGGTGATATGTGCGGGCATACTTGTGGTTAATTCCGGTAATAACACTGCATGGTGCGGCACTAAACAAAAATCAGTCGCGGCATATTTGGCGTGATTGCTAGGATCGTTAATGACGGCTGCAACGGTGGTCTCCGAGCCGGTTCCCGCTGTTGTTGGGATCGCGATATTCGGCGGTAGACGCTTTAAGACTTTAAACAACCCTTTGAGTTTAGTCACCGGTTTGTTCGGCTTGACAGCCCGAGCACCGATCAACTTGCCTGTGTCGAGTACCGAGCCACCACCAAGTGCGATAATTGCTTTACATTGATGCTGTTGGTAGACCTTTAGACCATCTTCGACGTTTGTTATGGTTGGGTTGGGTAAAACATCTGCGTAATAATGCGTAACTAATTCTGACTCACGTAGTGTGTTTTCCACAATCTGATGCAAGTTGAGTTTGAGGAGCACTTGGTCGGTCACAACTAAGACGTTATCTCCATTTTTTAACCCCAGCGCCTTAATGGCGTCCAACAACCCCGTTTTTCCCTGATGTAATTTGGGGTTCGGGATCCCGATAAAAATAACAATGCACTTTAGGGCAAAATGGTAAATACGGTAAAACCAACTCATTGCGATCCGTCTAATTTGTTTTTGTATGATTTAAAAAATGTAGACGGATCATCACTGGATTGCTAGCAAATTTTCGGCTAATTTGTGGTGATCTGTTGCGAAACTGGCTTTTCTTCTTTAATTGGCCTTTTGGGCTTGCCCATCTCAAATGCTTCTATCATCAGCAAAATATGAGCTGCGCTCCATGAGAAGTTCGGTGCGCCTTGTTGTTCACCGGTGAGTGGGTTGTAGTTTTCACGAATAGGCGCGTTTTTCATCAGACCATCCGCATTTTGCATAAATCGATCAAGCAAAGTGTTCGCTTCAGTTTCATAACCATAATAGCGTAGTCCCATCAAGCCAAAATACAATTGGTCAAGCCAGACACGACCACGCCAATAGATGTTTGCGCCAAATGCAGGGTTGGTCTGGGATGCAGATCCCAGAGGAATATAGGTGTTGAATTCACTGGGGCTGAGCATTACTTCAGAGACGCGTTTAGCATGATACGCTGTTGCTACTTGATTAAAGAGCGGAGCCCAACCCTCCGGGCCGCGACCACGCTCAATGATTGGTTTCCCTGCACAGCCATTTTCAAGCGGTGATGCGGCAATGCGAATGTCGTAGTAGTATCCGCTGTTATCGTCGAACATGCAGCGGTTAATATAATCGGCGATCTGCTTTGCTTGTGCTGAAAAGGCTTTGGCTTCCTGTGGCTTAGCCAAGATATTGGCGATGGTACTCAAGTTTTTGGTGTCAGAATAAAAATAACTGGCCCCGTCAACAGATTCTTGCATCAAAGAGTAACCTAGCAGTTGGCCTTGGGCGTCCTTATTGCTGGCAAACTCGACTTGCCAGTCTTTAGCATCACCACCTTGTTTCACATAGATCTCAAGCTGCTGTGGTGAGATAAAACCAAAGTTAGCAGCATCGTCTCTTCCAGACTCCCATGACGCTGCGGTCTGTGCGGGAATACTTATCTGTTTACCTTGTGTTTGCGCATCGCGATAGGCTTTTAGCCCAAAGCGGGCATGCTTTTGCTTTCCTTCATGTAGATAGAATAATAATTCACCCGCTTGATTATTATGGTGTTTATCTATGGTTGCACCAAATTCAGGAATACCATTTTGGTTGTGATCACGGTTGCGCAGCCACCAATCACGATAGGCGACAAGTTTAGGGTAAATTTGTGCAAGCCAAGTTTTGTCTTTGCTGGCATGGTAGGTATTCAACACCGCCCAAGCGGCCAGCGAGGGTTTTGAATTCCGTTCGCTCCAATTACCGCCATCGCCACCGCGTTCTGGTGGCAGGTTATAACCAATTAAATCGGGTAATAAGCCTTTATCTTGGGGTCTTACAGGATCGTTCGCTGCTATTTGATAGGAAAATACGGCATCAATGTTGGCCTTGGCTAAATTAGGTGCAAATAGTCTCAATGCTGATGCTTGTTTCCAGCTGTCCCAAGGCCAAGTTAAATTGCCGGAAAACCAGCGAGCAGTGACCGAAGGCGATACGGTATCAAACGCGATTGCCCCTGCAGGAGATCGCCAGTTACCAATGAGGGTTTCAACCGCTTTTATCGCTAATGTTTGTTTATCTCGTGGTAAGGTTTGATAGCGTGCTAAATAGCCCGTCCAGCGAGCTATAGAGCGTTGCCAATACGTAACCGGGGATGACAGTATTTTGGCAACGGCCTTTGCTGTTTTTATGCGCTCTTGTTGATTGTGGACATAGCTTATTGCGGTATAAAACTGCAGATCACCAGAGGTTTGCGTCTCGCTATAATAACGGTTGTTTTCTACCACATTTTTGAAAGGGATTGTGCGGGTAATTGAGTACTCGTTGCTACCAGAGGTCAGAAGCGCCCACGGATCGCGAACACGACCAAAAGTGGTACTGATCCCACTTTCGCTGGCAATCATGGTTGGTGCGAGCTTAGGGTATTGTTGGTCCAGTGCTTGTTGTTCATTAAGCTGGTGGAGTAATTTGCCATCCAATTTTAAAGTAAGTCGTTGCTCTGTATGAATAGTGGTTTGAATAAGAGAAACACGCTCACTTACAAAGCGTAAGCGGATCGTCACCGTCGCGAGCTCATGTCTGAGCGTTTGCACCAGCTCTCCAGGCAGGCTGTATTGCGTTGCATCAAATTGCAATTTGGTATCATCATGAAAAACCTGTAGGCGCTCAATACGCTCAAATAAATACGTTAAATACTCTTCGGTGATAATCGCGTTACCTGTGAAGCCACCGAATTGTGCAGCGCTATCAGGAAGTAAGTGACCATGCCATGCGCCGTTATCAAAAAGTGGAGAATATGGGCTATGACCAAACTTGTCTGCGGGCTTCATCACTTGAGGGTGACCAAAACGTGAAATTGTGTTGATGATTTTGGGGTTCGCGTGCGCTTTGCATGCTACAAAGAGCATGAGTAATAACATTCCTGTGAGAACTTTCATTTTTATTTTGAATAAAGTATACAATTTTTTAAATGCTATCATAGCAACGCATAAAGTTCAGTAGCAAACGATGCATTACTCGTCAATGTGGCAGCCGACATCAACCTTTTTGCGTTGCATTTGTACTCGTTCAGCGGCAGCACGTAAGCGATTTATATATTCTGTAGGAGCGTTGGAATTGGCGGTTAAATAAAGGGTTTTACTTAACTCTGGGATATCTAGCACTTTGTCCCACTGCTCGGTGACACCCATTCTAGCAGCCATCTGATCGACGAAACTTTCAGCGCCAAAAATAAAGTCAATTCTGCCTCTTTCGAGTAATTCGCCAGCTCGATCTAAGTTGGTTATTGACAATATGTTTTTATCGGCGACAAAGCCATGTGCTTTTAAATAATTCTCGGAAAGTTGATCGGCCGCAACCGCGACAACATACTGTTTAATTCTCCATATTTCCCATGCTTGCTCATTTGCAATATCCGCGCGTTTATAAAATGCGATCTTTAGCTGGCAAAGCGGTGCAATCCACACATGATTTTCTTCACGCTGCTCTGTTCTGGCGATAGAGTACAGCAACGAATAAGGGGACTTTTCTGAAAAAGCCTTAGCGCGAGTCCATGGTACCATATAGATCTGATAGCCTAGTTCTGCCTCCCACATAATTAAGCGCACGATGTCGGTCGCAAGCCCTGTGATGGAGCCATTCTTTTGCTCTATTTGGTAAGGGGGAAAATGCTCGGTATAGATATCTACTTTTGCTGGCGTTGCGGCTAAGACACTGAAGATACTAGATAACCCTATAACGCTCCCAATTAAATACTGCATACCACATTCTCAAGATCGTTTTTAATAGTATAACTCATAATTTGTTATTGGTTTTAGTTAAATTAATGTACCGATTAAAACTCTAAATTGGTGCTTTAGTGGCAATTATTATGTGGTTCTTTGGTGTCTTTTAAGAATTAAATAACGGCGTAGAATGACTTTTACCGTAGAGGAGTCGTTATGCGATTAGTTTTATTATTACTTATGCTGTTTGCGTCTACTTACTCACATGCTAATGAAGTTGCGGTTGATTATGTGGTAGGCGAAGGTGATGTAAAGGGGCTGAGGCTTGGGTATCGCCCTTTGTGTTATAAATTAGCGGATTATGGCTTTGGTGAAAGCACTTATGTTTATTTTGAGCTCAGCACCAATTATTGGGAATACGGCAACCCAACACGCTCAGATACGACATTCGCGATCGCCTTGTCACCCGTACTCAGTGTTCCACTGACCGAGTTTGCTGGAAAACCAGTAAATTTTGAGTTCGGGATTGGCATGACCTACGTCAGTGATACCCGATTTGCAGGTAAAGACATTGGTGTTCACTATCAGTTTGAAGACCGTATTGGACTTAGTGTTAATTTGAACCCCAGTACTAAAGTTGGAATCCGATATCTGCATTATTCTAATGCTGGTTTGAGCGACCACAACCCCGGTCTTGATTTTTTTAATGTGTTCTACGTTAAGCGGTTTTAACGCTTAATTGCATTGAGTTAGTTTTATCTCCCTTTGTGATTTCAAGGATGAAATTTTTTCTTTATAGAGTTCCAGTATCCAAGATAATAGAATGCAGTTAAACGCTTGACCTAAACTAAGGTTTAGGAATTAGGGTTCTGCGTAAATCAATAATAATTAAGGAACATCAATGGAGAATAGCTCTGCAATCGAGCGGTTAAAGCGCTTTACACCTTTAGTTTGGGTAATGCTTGTTGGTAACTTTTTCGTCCGTGCTAGTTACTATATGGTATGGCCATTTTTAGCTGTTATTCTTTACGAAAATTATGGGCTGAGTGCAACAGAGGTCGGTTTATTGCTGACGGTGTCAGCAACTTTCGCAGTATTTTTGGGGTTTTATACGGGGAATCTCGCAGACCGTTTCGGTCGCACCAAAATGCTCTATACGGCGGTGTTTGTTGGTGTGATTTCCTTTTCACTGTTGGCGGTGGCCGAGTCGTTGTGGTTGTTTGCAACCTCTGTGTTCTTAGCTTGTCTACCCAGAACGCTCTGGGATGCGCCCAGTAAAGCATTACTTACAGAAGAGCTTGCTGACGCGAAAGACAGAGAGCTTGCATTGCATTTACTCTATTTCCTCGTGAATGTGGGAGCTGCTTTAGGGCCATTATACGGTTTATGGGCAGGGCTCAATGGTGAGCAGTTTAGTTTTATTTACACTGGCATTTCGTATATTGGTTTGTTGCTCGCATTGCTTTACTTTAGACCTAAAATGAGTGAAGTGCAGACTTTCGCTTTGCAGTCTGCCGCTCAGTCGGTACCGAAGTTTGCAAAATGGCTGGGGATCTTGCGAAAAGATAAAGTCTTTTTAATAGTACTAATCGCTACAACCTTAGTTTATTTAGTCTATGCGCAATGCGACTCTAGCTTAGTGCAGTATTTGACACGTGCAGAGGTCCCAGATCTGGCTTGGTTAATTTCTAGCTTAATTATCGCAAATTCTAGTGTGATCATCGTTTGTCAGTTTCCATTACTACATCTGATGCGTAATTGGCGTATTGAAAATAGGCTCTATGCGGGTGGCGTGATATTGATCATTTCACAAGTCATGATGGCCTTAAATGATGTGCAAAATATCTGGGGATGGATTGCAGCGATGATGGTGTTGAGTTTGAGCGAAGCGATTATGTTTACTAACATCAATGTCTATATTGACAGGTTGGCACCAGATAACCTGAAAGCTAGCTATTTTGGTGCTGCTGGCTTGTGTTCATTAGGGTATGCATTAGCACCCATTTTAGGTGGACTTATATTAGATTTTTACTCCGGCATGATGCTGTTTATCATCATGACCCTAGTATCTATCACCGCGCTTGGGTTTTATCGCATTGCTGAGCTGAGACCTAAGGCTGCTGCCGAAATTCTATAACACTATTAGGGTCTGGTTAGCTTTCAAGTTTGCTTTTTACAGTCGTTTGATTGCTATTTAACCTGAGGTTTGGATAAGGAATGTTCCAACTCATTGTTGCTAAAGCAAAACTTAGTTTTTTCCTTGTCTAGCCAGAGAGTTTTAGGGATAACACCGCTTCCGCGTCCTGCTCTCGCTGAGGTACCTACATCCTGTAGGCAAGGCGAATTTACGCACCAATAGCTGGCTATTGGAAGTGAATTCAACGCAGTTAGCGCTAAAACTAGCTGCTAGAAAGGCATTAATTATTCGCAGCTCAGGTTATTTCTATGTAAGTCAGACGCTAAAGACTTTGTGCTCCAGCAAAGTCACCTTACTCCAGCTCCCTATTAGGTAACACGGTAGAAATGTCAATCATGCATTGCGGTTAAACTCCGCTCTGGAGAACAAAAATCAAATGGACCCTACTCAGTCAAAGCCAGATCCACCTAAATGTAAAAGAGTGGGGTAAGTCCGCCACTCTGTTGTAGATGATTAATATTCTAAAACTGTACTCATTAAACCCGTTTCGCCCACTACGAGTAGATATGAGCGGTCAAATGAAGCATTACAAAGACTAATAACTTCGTCACCCATCATGATATCTTCATTGCAGTTTTCCACTTGATACCAGCCGCTCACTTCACCTCTTTTAAATTCAATGTCAGCGCCGTTTATAGTGAGAGTCATTGTTTTGGAAGCGAGCACGCGCACAGTAAATTTATTGTCGTGGTTGTTTTTAGATGCTTTAACAACTTTGATATCTAGGGTGTCATTGCTATTTTGCATTACAACAAAGTGATAGTCCTGATCATAGCTTATTTTCACTTCTTCTTGTTCGTCCATCCCCACTTTGTTCACCGACTTTGCATAAAAGCTGATAGTTCTATTTACGTTATGCTCGTGGGTGACTTTACTTGGCTCAGAGCCCGATATTAGGGTTTTTACATGGTATTTATCGTCGGAAACGTTGCGTTTATCGCCATCCACTTCAGTGTTTGCCAAGTGAAAAGCAATTTCATAATCGGTGGCGTTGACTAAGTTATATTTATTCTTGGCGATATCTGACCCGAAATTTGCGGTTTCAAGATCTTCTGATGAGCAAGCAATGGCTAAAAATGAGAGTGTAGCAGCAGTCAGTAAACGAAAATTCATGGGTGATCTCCTTTATCAATATTTAGAATGTGGGCTTTCTCTTAGCGATTTCGGAGCAAGAATATCGGATTGAGAAACGTAGAGTTACTTTATGGTGTTTAAAAGGTGTTAGAAATTGTAGTGTGTAAGGCTTTGTTACAAAATAAGGCGTGTATTTGCCAAGGTTTTCCGTTCTAACTAGGTGATAAATATTGGCTTTTGTAATAGTTTAAGCTTTATGACAATTACATTTTTAAACATAAATCTCTAGTTGGATTTATAGTTGTAGAGCAAAATGATAACGATAAAATCTTTAAGTAAAAGTTTCTCTAAAGAAGTGCTGTTTGACAACTATTCACAACAGTTTGACCATGATAGGATTTGTTTAGCGGCACCGAATGGCGTAGGGAAAACCACCTTACTGTGTATGATTGCTGGGCTTGATGATGCGTTCAATGGCGATATTCTATTACAAGGTAAAAAAATCGATAAGCGCCAAACACTTGTTGCACTTGCGTCAGACAACATTCCCTTTCCTGCTTTTTTGCGTGCAAAAGAGCTATTAACTCTCACATCAACCGCATGGCAATGTGATTTTCCTTCTCAGCTTGTAAACGACTTCCAGTTTGAAGCCTTTTTAACGACGCGCTACGCGGATCTCTCCTCTGGTAACAAAAAGAAGCTTCAGCTTATTAATGCTTTGATGCGTAACCCCCCTTATTTATTGCTTGATGAGCCCACTGCGGCTTTGGACGCGGCAGGTTGCGAGTATATCGTTGAGTTGACGCAAAACTACGCAGGTATGGTGCTGATGACAAGTCATGAGCCCGAACCATTTTTACAAGTCGGGTTTCATTCTGTTCCTTTAGCACCGAAGCTGGGTGGTTAAAATGTTTTATTACTACAACTACAGAAAAACGTCACTTACTTTGTCGCTGCAGGCGATAGGCCAGCAACTTCAACAATTTGGCTTGATGATAGCTGCGCTGTTTCAAATCTATCTGCTAGGCTTTATCGCAATACTATTTATGGGTATAGGTAAAATAGTTGAAAGTGATAGTCCAGTGGCGCAGGTACAAATTGCATGGGGGTTACTTGCGGCGCAAAGCTTTATTCTATTTGTGTTTCGAGATGCGGTTTTGGATAAAGCGCACAGAAGTTACCACCACACGATCCTGCATCGTGCCATCCATCAAAAAGTGGCAGATGGATTGTCGGTACTTGTTGTTCACCCTTTATTATTGATGACGCTAATTCTATGCTATTCAATTGGAATTGAGAAAATCACACAAGCGTGGCAATTACTGCTTTTTGCGGTGACGCAATTCTTCGTTGCCCTTTGCTTTGTCTATCGGCCTTTGGGGACCAGTATTGGATTATTGATAACGGCAATTATCAGTTTTGCTGTTATCGAAATCACTTGGTATTTGGTTACTGTAAACTTAATAGCGTTCGGCTGTGCTGCGGTGCTACCACGTAAAGTGACGTTATCGGTAATGGTTAAAGGATTGACGACGTTTTGGTTGAGCTTTGCTTACAATCACTACTTTGTACTGCTATGGCGTATTGTGATGAGTGTGTTAGTGGTATGGTTTGGTGCGGTCTTAAGTGCAGAGCGACCTGATCTAAAAGCAAATTATGTTCCGGGGCTGGTGACTCTAAATCTTTTATGGTGGTCGAGTCTTGCAATTGATCTCAAGCCTGAAATCTACGATCGTGCTGCATATTGGTTAAGTATAGATAAGCTGCAACCAGCAAAGCGGAGTATCTGGACTATTGTGCTGACGGCTGCTGTCTGTTTTTCAGTGCCTGTCTACATGTTATTGGGACTGACTGTTGTGAGTCTGTTACCCTATGCATTTTTGCCGCTTTTGGTGTTAAGTGCATTAAAAGGTCCACAACATTTAGCTATGACTTGGCTCAGCACCTTAGTGCTGAGCTATACCGCGTATGTGCTTTTGTAATGATCATAATTAGTTAGCAGCTTCTGGTAGGCGAGTCAGTTTTTTGATATCGCCTTCGATACTCTCCATTTTTGCTATGAGCAGATTGCCAAGGGCGTCGATATCGTAGTGCCAAATCAGGTGGCCGACCTTTTTAAGTGTAGGCTGTTGTTCTGGCATCAATGTGAGTTGCCAGATGTAATCCTCTTTTGACCAAGCAGATTGCCAATAGATGTCGTTGCCGCGAATTCTTAAGTTACTAAATTGATTGGTTTGCTTTTGGTCTAGGGTATATTTATTTAATGCTTCAGCGTCGCTTTCTAAGAGCGTCTCGTACTCAAGTAGTAGGGTTTGTTGTAGCACAAACCAAGTTTGTCTTTTGGGGTGATAAAAGACAAAATTCGCTGCGCTTTGATGGCTGCTGATGACCGCCCCAGACAAACTGTATTGATTTAAAGTTTCGCCGTCATAAGCCCATAGTGTCTGTTCATCAATCCAGCCCATGCTTTTGACAGGCTGACTCAGCTGAGAGTCGAACTGGGTGAGTGGGCGTTTTCGGTCGTATATCACTAAACTGTTATCACGGTTTGAGGCCAAATAGTTTAGCTCTGGACTCCATACTAAAAAGCCAACGTACTCATGCCCCTGATGAAAAGAAAGCTGGCTGATTTTATCATCGCGATAAAGATACACCTCGCATACGCCGCTGCGCCTAGACATAAATGCGGTTTCCCCCAAGCTGTTGGTCAGTGGCAGGTAATCGATGCTTGAGCTTGAAAATAAGGGGAGGTTGTCTCGGTCTTTAATATTAACTTGGAAGCTTTCTAATGCAGCAAAAATATCCCCATGTTGATCGCTCGAAAAGCTTGTATAAAGGCCAATCTCCGTTTCTTTTATAGCCTGAGTGTCACCGTCTCTAAAGTGCCGTGACAAGCTGCCATATTGACTCGCAATCACGGCTTGATGATAAATATCAAATGCCACGGAAGTCACAGGGACAGGCCATTCTATATGAACCGTGCCATCGAGTGTTTGAAGTCTTTCCAGCCTCTGTTTATCTTGCACTAAGTAATAGGTTTTGCCTCCCCAACCTCGAATTGCCATTTTTAACTGCTCATTGGCTGCCAAAGCGAGTGGCAGTTTGACCATTTGATGGGACTCTAGCCTGTAAAGGTGCGCTGCTTTGGCATTGTATTGGCCGAACGTTAAAATAAGTTCCTTATCATTTTTCCAAACAGGTTTAGTACCAACCTGGCAGGGAATAATTTGAGAACTGTGGAAAAATTGCCCCGCAGCAGTCATCACATGAAGTTGACAGCCACTACCTTGATATTGCCAGAACGCTAGCTTATCTGAGTCGGGGCTCCAACTTGGAAAGCTAATACGAGAGTCGAAGTGGTGTGCATTTAATTGATAGCCTTGTTTGTTGGCAATCACAAGATGAGTAAAATCTTTAATGTAGGCAATGAGATCTTGGCTTTGGTGGGCATCAACGTCAAATTCAAGGCCTAGATCATGGCTAAGGCTCGAGGTTTCGTAGCGTGATGGTGTTTTTTCAGTCGGTGTTTGATTAAAAAAGGCGATTGCGCCAAAGCATAACACTGCCATAACGACGGCGCTAAAAGAGAAAAAGTGGGACTTGGTTATTGTTTTTACGGGTTTTATCGTATGCTGAGACACCTTATCATGGCTTGTAAGTGGCGCGATAAAGCGATAACCCCGTTTGGGGATAGTTTTGATATAAATCGGGTTTTTAGGGTCATCCCCAAGCACTTTTCGCAATTTAGTTAGTAGCTGATAAAGGCTATTAGGTTCGACAACCGCGTGTTGCCATAGCTTCTCAGTAAGCCAATATTTCTCTAGTACTTCGTTATGATGCTCAATAAAAAGCGCGAGTAACCTTGCCATTTGTGGTTCAAGTTTTACGGTTTCTTGGCTTTGCCTATGTGTTAGGCAGTCTTGCTGGAGATCAAACTGCCAATGTCCAAAACAAACCATCTCTACTTCCTGTGTCTGCACGCTGAGTACCAATTTCAATAATCAAAACCAATTGTTCCTATAACGTTAGCGTTTCTTAAGATTAAGTCAATGTTTATAAAGGTTAAGTCAGCTTTCTTCAGAAAAAGTTAAGAACTTTTTACGGCAAAGTTTGTTGCAATAGCAGGCATAACTTTGAGGAAAGTATGTATGAATAAAAGCAATAAATTTTGGCTTGGTTTAAGTTATCCCATGATGGCAGGAGCTGTACTTGCGGAACCTATCGTGATTGATGGTAAGTTAAATGAAGTGCAGTGGGGTTCTGCTACGCACTTTGAACAATTTGTTCAGGTTGTGCCTGTAACTTTGGCATCTGCCAATGACAAAATTACAGCAAAAGCCTTTGCAACCGCCGACGGTGTTTATATTGGTATTAAAAACTTTCAGAATAAAGCCGAGCGTAAGCGACAATTCAATATCCATGACCGCTTTATGCAAGCTGACTTCAATCGGGTAGTTGTGGACTTTTCAGGTGACGGCAGTAGCGCATATCAATTCTCGGTGACATTAGGTGGCGGCTCGCAAGATGGTGTTGTAACCCCAAGCTTAAACGTGGATTACGATTGGGATGGGGACTGGCACTATGCCAATCACATTGACGATGCGTATTGGACCACAGAATTATTGATCCCTTGGCATACTGTGTCGTTTCAGCCGGGAGATGAGCAGGGGCTTAAAAACATTGGGGTTTCGGTACAGCTGTATGAACTTAAAAGTAATTTTATCTATGCAAACCATGAGGATACAACAGCAAATAGCGACTTCTTCCTGACCATGCCAAAGATCACAGCACAGATCCCCGCACATTCTCAATTGGCATTTGTGCCTTATTTTGCACATCAGGCTCAATTTGCACCTCTAAGCACTTCACCTTCCGAGCGTCAGCACCAGTCCGATGTTGGCTTTGATTTGTTTTACAAGCCTTCTCATCATCAGAAGGTGAGTCTTGCCGTGAATCCCGACTTTGGTCAGGTGGATATCGATGATGTTGATGTGAATTATTCGGCCGTGGAAACGCTTCGCACCGATAAACGTCCATTTTTCACCCAAGATATCAGCCTGTTTGAAGTTGCTGCACTTGAGAGCACTAAGCTTATTCATACCCGTCGTATAGGGGCATCAAGTGATGATGGTACACGTGCAATCACCCCCATAGATGCGGCGCTACGATTTGTACATAAAGGTAAGTCGGTACAATTTGGTACTTTTGTTGTGTCTGAGTCGGACTTTTCGGATGATATCGGTAAGCAGTTTTTTGCCGCAAGAGCTAATTATCGCACGCAAGATTGGCAGGCTGGTGTGCTTGCAACCAAAACAGACAGACCGTTTCTTGAGCGTGATGCCATGAGTTATGCCCTTGATGGTCAGTATCGTAGTGATACTTGGTCTTTCAAAGGCGCGCTATTACAAACTGAGGTAGAAACACAAAAGCAACGTGTTACAGGTCAAGGTGTATCGCTAGAGGCGGAGTATCAACAGTCGTTACAGACAAAGTTCGCTGCGCGCTACTTTGCAGTGGATGACGAATTTGATAATCGTGATCTCGGCTATATGAAACGAAACGACTGGCAGGTGAGTGAGCTTTATGGTGAATACGCGATGCACCCAAAAGACAGCTGGTTTACCAGATTAAAGCAGTCACTCACACTGAGGCATGAGCAAAACAATGCTGGAACAGATTTAGCAGCCAGACAAGCATATTTAGCGCAGTTTTTGCTGGCAAATGGTGGTCAGCTCAATCTCGGCCTAGATTATTACACCAGCGGTAAACAAGATAATTTAGGGCGAGGCACAGAGATGTTTGAGATGCCAAGTCGTACGGAGTCTCGGGTATTTTATCAAAGCCCTTATGTGGGGGATTTTTCTTGGGCTGCAAGTATAGAGCTTGACCAAGAAGGAATATCAGGCTCAGCACAGCAGTACGCCGTGGATTTGACGTGGATGCCACATTATAACTGGAACCTTAAGTTGAGTAATTTCTTTAGAAGCGGTGATGGCTGGCTAATGGCAAACGGGCAAAACCGCTTGAGTGAATACGATAGAGATGAGTTTTCCAATAAATTTGAATTTAATGGCCGGATCACTGACAACCTTGAACTCAGTGGTTCACTACAGTGGACGGTACTTGAAGCGCAAAGTAAGACGATTTATCAACTTACCAACGGTGAGCTTCGCGAGATTCATGGTGATACCAGTTTTGACGATAGGCGCTTAGCGAGCCAGATAAAACTGCGTTATCGTATGGGTGCATATTCAGACATTTTTTTAGTGTATCAACGAGGAGGTGCAAACTTTTCGACACTTGAAAAGTCTCAGGTCGGGCGCAGAGATTGGTTTGGTAGTGTTGCCGATTTATGGCAACAGCCAGTGCAAGACTTAGTGACGTTTAAGGTGCGATATTTATTTTAAATCACTAGAGCTGTGTTCCCCCGGCTCTAATCTGCCAAGAAAAAAGGTCAGAAAATTCTGACCTTTATATCCACGCTAATTGCTAGGGTAGTATGGGTAACACTACCTAAACAAAAATAGTTATGCTGCGTCTGCCTTAGCTGACTCTTTGGTTCTTGCTTTACCAGCAAGTAACTCTTCAGGGTCAAAGTCATCAACGTTGATAACGGCAAGACGCTTTGCTTCAACGGCAGTCAATTTCGCTGCTTCGTCTTCGCTTAGCACGCCAGCTTCAAGCCCCATTGCTGCCACTTTATCAAGCTGCATAAACGGTAACTTTTTACCAGTACCACGGCATACCTTTTCAAATAATGGCTCTACGGCAAGAATGTCTTTTAGCGTTTGCTCTTGCTTACCAAGCAAGCACAGAGGCTCATCTTTTAAGTAGATGTGTGTTGCAAGACGATCACGCGTTTCGCTAGGCACTTGAAGTAACTGAGCAAGCTTGTGTTCCATTTTGTCGGTTGGTTTACGAACCGGACGACCAAATGGGAACAGGACCACTTTCAATAGGCCACGTAATGCAGCAGAAGGCATGTTGTTAATTAAGTCAGCAAGGGCACGTTGGCAAAGATATAGGTGCTCTTGACAAGACCATTGTACAAACGGTAAGTCTTCTTTACGACGACCTTCATCGTTATAGCGCTTAAGCGTTGCTGAAACCAAGTATAGGTAGCTTAATAAGTCGCCTAAACGTGCAGATATACGCTCTTTACGCTTAAGTGAGCCACCAAATACAGCCATACAAATATCAGACATTAATGCCAATGATGCACTGTAACGGGCAGCATTACGATAATAAACCGCAGTTTCATCGTTAAATGGTACTTTGGTGAAACGTGCACCGGTTAGTGCTAACCACTTAGTTCTTACCAAGTTCGACATAGTGAAACCGATGTGACCCATCAAGGATTTATCGAAGCTATCAAGTGCTTCTTGTTTATCTTTGATAGAGCAAGCTTCAAGTTCAGCCAGTACAAATGGATGGCAACGAATAGCGCCTTGACCGTAGATGATCATGTTACGGGTTAGGATGTTTGCACCTTCTACCGTAATTGCAATTGGTGCACCTTGGTAACCACGGCCAACGTAGTTATTTGGTCCTAGACAAATCCCTTTACCACCATGAATATCCATGGCATGGATGGTTGAAGCACGCATTTGTTCGGTTAAGTGGTACTTCAAAATGGCAGAAACTACTGAAGGTTTTTCACCTAAATCTACCGCGCCAGTTGACATAGTCACCGCAGCATCAGAGCTATACGCATAGCCACCCAGTTTCGCTAGTGCCTCTTCAATCCCTTCCATCTTACCAATAGGCAGTTTGAATTGGCGACGAATACGGCTATATGCACCACTTGCCACTGCAAGGGATTTAATACCACCGGCAGAGTTTGAAGGAAGCGTAATAACACGACCAACCGACAAACACTCTACGAGCATGCGCCAGCCTTGTCCTGCCATTTTTGCGCCACCGATAATGAAATCGAGTGGTACAAACACGTTCTCACCTTGTGTTGGACCATTTTGGAATGGCACATTTAGAGGGAAGTGGCGACGACCAATTTTTACACCTGGTGTGTTAGTAGGAATAAGGGCACAAGTAATACCTAACTCTTCTTTATCGCCTAATAGACCGTCTGGGTCGCGCATCTTAAACGCCAGACCAAGGACAGTCGCAACAGGTGCTAAAGTAATATAGCGTTTGTTCCAAGTTAGGCTAATACCTAATACTTCTTCACCTTCCCATTCGCCTTTACATACCACGCCAAAGTCAGGGATAGATGACGCATCAGAGCCCGCTTCCGGTGACGTTAATGCAAAACAAGGGATTTCATCACCCACGGCTAGACGAGGTAAGTAATGTTCTTTTTGCTCGTCAGTACCGTAGTGCTGAAGTAGTTCACCTGGGCCTAATGAGTTAGGTACGCCCACGATAGACGATAGTAAAGTTGATTTACTAGTAAGCTTTTGTAGTACACAAGATTGCGCGTAAGCTGAAAACTCAAGACCACCGTATTGCTTTTTGATGATCATCGCAAAGAACTTGTTGTCTTTTAAGTATTGCCACACGTCTTGCGGTAAGTCCGTCAGTTCGTGTGTTGCTTCCCAATCGTTAAGCATGGCACACACTTCTTCCACCGGACCATCCAAAAACGCTTGCTCTTCAACGCTCAAACGTGGCTTTGGAAACTGATGAAGTTTATCCCAGTTTGGGTTACCACAAAATAGGTCGGCTTCCCACCAAGTAGTACCTGCATCAATCGCTGACTTCTCGGTTTCTGACATCGTCGGCGTTACTTTTTTGAACGCTTTAAATGCCGGAGCCACGATGTACTGCTGACGTAGGTTCGTTACTGAAAGCGGAATAACAATCGCTAAGAAAATTAACCAAGAGATAATGCCAAATGCACCAGCAAAGGTGCCAACTAGCATTGTAACTGCTGCAATACCTAGAGCGGTATTCCAGCTTGCGCGATGATAGCTTGCTGCGCTGAGCAAGGCTAACAACGCGAGAACAAATATAAGTGTCATGTTGTTCTTCCTTATAAGAGGTCTGACCACCCAGTTAGACTAGCTGGTTAACGCTGATATTTCAAGCGTCTTCATACCCTGTATGCGAATTAGTTGATGCCTTGTTGTGACATATTATTTACGTTTTGTACTTAATCTGAGTGTTAAATGAGTCATGCTTCTCATGCCAGTAATTTAAAAGTTATTGATTACACCCCAGCTACAACCTAAGAGAATTTTCAACGTTATTCATTACTGAACGATATTTAAGTGTAATGAACGTAGTGTAATGTGGCGAAAATGCACATGAATTTTCTTTCAGCGAAGTTCGCTATCTGTGCATTATAATTGCCAAAACTTCATGTCTGATTTGCATTGAAATACACGTTAATGTTTCTACAATTGGGTTAAGCATAGCGACAAAATGGTGCTTTTAAGAATTGCTAAGGAGTAGCAAATGCAGTCCATTTTCTTGGTAGCTATGTGAGTTAGGATTTACCGCCACGACCTAGTGTAGCGGTTGATATTGCTGTCCATGTTAAGGAGAAACAAAATGCAGCAGAGTATTTTTTATATCATCACTTCTTTGGCCTTTGCGGCTATGTTATCTGCTTTCCACCTCTTTCCTGAGGCGGTACTTTTTAATGTTTTTAGTAGTTTGTTTGCCGCGTTGCTTGGCTATCGTGCTTATACCCGTTGGGCTTTATTACTGTGCTGTATTAACGTGTTGGCCATGACATTTTGCCCTTTACTTGATTCAGGTGGCTGGTTAAGTCTAAAAGGGGCGGTCGTTTTTGTGTGCTGTGTGATGTTTTTTGCAATAGCCTTTGGTTGCAATAAAGCGGTGACACAAAATAAAAGGTTTTATTATTAGTCGCCTACCTTGCCATGTTAGACTCGACTCAGGCGATGCGTTATCGCCTGAATACTCGAGACAATAGGTGACAGGAAACCCGCATGCGAATATTAGCTGATCAAAATATGCCCTTAGTTGAGTCATTCTTCGGTGAAATTGGTGAGGTAACTCGGTTTGATGGCCGTAGCCTTCAACCTGACGAGCTAAAAAATGTCGATATTCTGTTGACTCGCTCAGTTACTAAGGTCAACAAGGCCCTGTTAGCACAAGCAGATAGACTGAAGTTTGTTGGGACTGCGACAATCGGAATTGATCATATTGATACCTCATTGCTGGCCAGCGCCAATATCTCGTTCAGCAGCGCACCAGGCTGTAATGCGATAGCTGTTGCCGAGTATGTGATAAGCGCTCTACTTGCATATGCACAAGAAACCTCCACGCCACTTCAAGATAAAACGATTGCCATCATTGGGGTTGGTAATATTGGCGCGTGTTTGGCATCAAAGCTTAAAGGGCTTGGTCTTACGATATTATTGTGTGACCCCGTAAGGCAGCAAGCGGGGACATTGGATTCACATGTAGCGTTAGATGAAGCTTTGGCTCGCGCGGATATTGTGACATTTCACGTTCCATTAGTTAAGCAGGGTCCGCATAAAACGGTTCATCTACTTGACGCATCGCGGATAGCGGCATTAAAGCCGGGTACGGTAATAGTCAATGCAAGCCGTGGAGATGTTATCGATAATCAAGCGCTTTTGCATGCGGTAGAGGGTGGGCAAGCGCTTGAGCTGATCTTAGACGTTTGGGAAAATGAGCCGAATATTTTACAACCGTTACTGCAGTATACTCGCTTTGCATCTGTACATATTGCTGGCCACACGCTAGAAGGCAAGGCACGAGGGACGCAAATGTTATACGAAGCTGTATGCCGGGAATTCGATTTACCAGCCAGCAAAACGATTAGTGATTTTCTCCCTAAACCAAGTGTCACCGGCTGCCAGTTGCAACGCACAGCCAACGAGCAGGATATTATCAATTTAGCGCATCTTGTTTATGACATTCGCCGTGATGATGGCATCATGAGAAAACAGCTAAACACATTGGGCTTTGATACCTTGCGTAAAGCATATCCCGTGCGTCGAGAATTTAGTACAATTGCAGTCAATAATGACTCACCAATCAGTGAAAAGCTTTACCAGCTTGGCTTTTCTGAGCACAAGAGTTAAGTGCTGTGGTTGGTATTTTACAGAATGAGGAAAAATAATGTCGCAAAAATATAATGTTGCGGTACTTGGCGCAACAGGTCTTGTTGGCAAGCAAATTATCGAATTACTAGCGGAACGGAAATTTCCTGTAGACACGCTGTATCCACTCGCGAGTAGCCGAAGTGCGGGTGAAGAAATTGACTTTATGGGTGAAAAAATCGAAGTTCTGGATGTTGAAGAGTTTGATTTTTCTAATGCCCACATCGGTTTGTTTTCAGCGGGTGGTTCCGTGTCGGAGAAATATGCACCTATCGCCGCTGAAGCTGGCTGTATTGTTATAGACAATACCTCACATTTTAGATACGACTTTGATATTCCATTAGTGGTTCCTGAGGTGAATAAAGACAGTCTTGCAGATTTTAGAAATCGTAACATCATTGCTAACCCAAACTGCTCTACAATCCAAATGCTAGTGGCGCTTAAACCAATTTATGATGCCTATGGCATTGACAGAATTAATGTCTCAACTTATCAAGCGGTATCTGGTGCAGGTAAAGAAGCGGTAGATGAGTTGGCTAAGCAAACTGCAAACTTAATGAATGCAAGACCGATGGAAAACGAAGTGTTTAGCAAACAAATCGCTTTTAACGTCATTCCTCAAATTGATGCGTTCCAAGAAAATGGTTACACCAAAGAAGAAATGAAGATGGTGTGGGAAACGCAAAAAATCTTGGGCGACTCAAGTGTTTTGGTTAACCCGACTGCGGTTCGCGTTCCTGTGTTTTTTGGTCATGCTGAAGCCATTCATCTTGAAACGCGCATGCCTTATGATCTTGAACATATTAAGCAGTTACTTGCTGGTGCGCCGGGTGTTGAGTTAATTGAAGACGAAAACGACTACCCAACACCGGTAAGTGATGCAAGTGGTAACGATACCGTTTATGTAGGTCGTGTAAGGCAAGATATTTCACATCCACTGGGCTTAAACTTATGGGTGGTATCAGACAACACCAGAAAAGGTGCCGCAACAAATAGCATCCAAATTGCAGAAGCCCTGATAGAAAGCTATCTATAAGTATCCATTGATATCGCAAAGTAAGCAGAGTTTTGCTTACTTCTTTGCGCTATAACGGCAAACTTCTGCCAAGAAGTTTGCCGTTAAGTCAAATACTTGACTATTCTTCACCTATATCTGCTATTCCAAAATCAGTAAAAAGCATTATAACCATGTTACCTTTCAATACGTTGCAATGGATATTCCAACATATCTGGTTTATAGTTTGCATTTGGAATAGAGCTTGCTTCAAAGCCATAATAATAAAATGTCGTTTAACGGGTGTTAAACATTTGAGTAAAGGATCGGCATGCGCGGTTTAGCCTTATTTAGTATCTTTGTATTCGCACTGATTGCCACACCAGTATATACCCAAGAGGGGGTAGTGCTAAAAGGCCCTAAAGGGGTTGATTATGGGGCTCAAGGTCGGTCAATAGGGCCTATCAGACCCACGGATACGTTGTGGCGTATAGCACAAAAAGTGCGACCAGATGACTCGGTCACCATTTATCAGGTGATGAAGGCGCTTTACGATAAAAATCCTAATTCATTTCTAGATAAAAACCTCAACCATATGCAGGATGGGGCGTATTTACGTATTCCTACCATCAATGAAATTCGCAGTGTTAACCCTGAGTTGGCAAAGCAAAAGTCGGATCAAGATGACAAACTTTGGGAAATGAAGCGTAAGGGATTATTGAATCCAAATGCAATAAACGAAGCTGAGAAAAAGGTTACGCAAGCTCGTAAAGTCGATGTAGAAGAAGCAAAAGAAGACCTGACTAATCAACTGCGCTCTTTAAAAATGGAGCAGGACATGCGGCTGATGGACTTACAAAAAGAGTTCAAGTCCTCAGTGCGTAATGTTGAAGAAATCCTATCCGAAAACAATAAGTTAAAGCAACAGCTTGGTGCTATTTCTACCGAGCTTCAAACGGTTCGTACCCAACTTGGTAAAGACAGCGAAATCCAACAACAGCTAAAGGCTGTTATTGACTTACAAAATGAAATGATTGATCAGCAGGCGGCTCAGGCAAAAGCGCAAGAAAGTAGCGAGTTAAGCGCATTCTTTAGCTCGCCAGCTGGAATTGCGTTACTTGCCACATTACCAGCACTATTAGCAATTGCTGGATTTGTCATGTTTCGCCGGAAGAAAAGTCAATCTCAGGCGTCAACAGATGACGATGATTTTCTTCCGCAAACACCATCCGCTGCTACAGGCGCTGCTGCTGCGGGCGCTGCAACCGCTGCGACTGCGTTTGACCCAGAGCCAGACCCACTTGATATCGGAATGGGCGACGATGAAGACGCGCTGGGCGCAAGCGTACAGTTAGATGACGATATCTTGCCTGAAGACGATGAAATTACCTTTGACTCACTTGATGATGACTTCGATGAAGGGAGTGATACGCTAGATCAAGACGAACTTGATAGTTTACTAAACGAAGATATTTCGTTTGGTGATGATCATGACGAAGACTTTATGCAACAGAGCTTCGATGAGGCTGGTGATGAAGTTTCGCTCGATGTTGATGATAGTCAAAATATTTTAAGTGACAGTGATCTAGATGATTTGTTCAACGAATCTCAGGATGAAGAAATTGATGTTAGCGATGATGCACTTGCAGCCCTGAGTGAGGAGCTTGCAGATGAACAGGGTGCTGTTGCTAGCGATGATGATATCGATTCAATTCTTGATGGTGCGCTAGATGAAGAACCCGAATTTAGCGGCAATTTTGATAGTGAAAGCTTAGTTGAGGCTGATGATATCGACGCGCTACTTGATGCTGCCCAAGATGCTGACGATGATGCACTGCCCGACTTTGAGGAGCCAAACAATGAGCTTGCGGGCGATGATATTGATGCTCTGTTAAATGAAGTTCAAGACGATGCGTTAGCAGAAATTAACGAAGAGCCGGATACGCTTGACGGTGATGATATCGATGCCTTATTAGATGAGGCACAAGAGGATGCATTACCTGAGCTAGAAGAAGAGTCCAGTGATCTGGCTGGCGAGGATATCGATGCTTTATTAGATGAGGCACAAGAGGATGCATTACCCGAGCTAGAAGAAGAGTCCGGTGAGCTGGCTGGCGATGATATCGACGCCTTATTAGATGAGGCACAAGAGGATGCATTACCTGAGCTGGAGGAAGAATCCGGTGAGCTGGCTGGCGATGATATCGATGCCTTATTGGATGAGGCACAAGAGGATGCATTACCTGAGCTAGAAGAAGAGTCCAGTGAGCTGGCAGGCGATGATATCGACGCCTTATTAGATGAGGCACAAGAGGATGCATTACCTGAGCTAGAAGAAGAGTCTAATGAGCTGGCTGGTGATGATATCGACGCTTTATTAGATGAGGCACAAGAGGATGCATTACCTGAGCTGGAGGAAGAGTCCGGTGAGTTGGCAAATGACGAACTAGATACATTAGTTGACGAAACATCAGAAGATGTTTTGCCAGAGCAGGAAGAAGAAACCGATGAATTGGCTGATGATGAGCTAGATACATTAGTTGACGAAACACCAGAAGATGTTTTGCCAGAGCTGGAAGAAGAATCTGATGAACTGGCTGATGATGAGCTAGATACATTAGTTGACGAAACACCAGAAGATGTTTTGCCAGAGCTGGAAGATGAATCTGATGAACTGGTAAATGACGAACTAGATACATTAGTTGACGAAACACCAGAAGATGTTTTGCCAGAGCAGGAAGAAGAGTCCAATGAGCTGGCTGATGATGAACTAGATACATTAGTTGACGAAACATCAGAAGATGTTTTGCCAGAGCAGGAAGAAGAGTCCAATGATCTGGCAAATGATGAACTAGATGCATTAGTTGACGAAACATCAGAAGATGTTTTGCCAGAGCAGGAAGAAGAAACCGATGAATTGGCTGATGATGAGCTAGATACATTAGTTGACGAAACACCAGAAGATGTTTTGCTAGAGCTGGAAGAAGAATCTGATGAACTGGCAAATGACGAACTAGATGCACTAGTTGACGAAACACCAGAAGATGTTTTGCCAGAGCTGGAAGAAGAAACCGATGATCTGGCTGATGATGAGCTAGATGCATTAGTTGACGAAACACCAGAAGATGTTTTGCCAGAGCAGGAAGAAGAAACCGATGAATTGGCTGATGATGAGCTAGATACATTAGTTGACGAAACACCAGAAGATGTTTTGCCAGAGCTGGAAGAAGAATCTGATGAACTGGCAAATGACGAACTAGATGTATTAGTTGACGAAACATCAGAAGATGTTTTACCAGAACTTGGAGAAGAATCTGACGAGCCTGAACAGCCTTTAACAGACTCTGAGCAAACGGAGTCAGGGCACTTATCGGGTATGCTGGATGACGAGGATGCTATTCCAGAATTATCTGAAGAATTGGTGGAAGAAACATTACAGTCCGATCTAGCCAATGAAGCAGATTTTAGTGATGAGAATGTTCAAGCTGACGAAGACAGTGAATTTGAAGATCCTGATTTAAAAAGTGTTGATGAGTTATTACAGGAGCTTCAAGCCGAAGAGCAGTTTGAGCTGGATGCTGAACTTGAAGATGACTTTTCGGATGAAGAAGTCGAAATTGAGCTGGGAGATGATCCACTTAATGACGAAGTGGACTTATTGGCAGAGGAAGAATTTCTTGACGAAGAAGATCTGCAACCAAGCGCAGAGCTAGAGAGTTATCCTGAACTGGATCTGGGCGAAGAACTTGAAACTACTGACTCACAAAGCGAAACCGAAAAAGCATTATCAGAAGCGTTATCCAAGGATGCCCAATTTGATATCGAAGGAGGGCTTGATGACGATCTTCTAGACGATGAAATTTCTGGCTTTGATGAAGATGATTTGCCTGAATTTAGTGCGGACTTTGACGAAGATACTTTGCTTGAAGACGAACCTGAAGCACCAGTCGAAGCAGCTGAGAGTGACACGCTAGAGTCCGAACCAGATCTTGAAATCGAAGACGAGCTGCCTGAGTTAACTGCAGACTTCGACGAAGAAACTTTGCTTGAAGACGAACCTGAAGCACCAGTCGAAGCAGCTGAGAGTGACACGCTAGAGTCCGAACCAGATCTTGAAATCGAAGACGAGCTGCCAGAGTTAGCAGCAGACTTCGACGAAGAAACTTTGCTTGAAGACGAACCTGAAGCACCTGTCGAAGCAGCTGAGAGTGACACGCTAGAGTCCGAACCAGCTCTTGAAATCGAAGACGAGCTGCCAGAGTTAACTGCAGACTTCGACGAAGAAACTTTGCTCGAAGATGAGCCGGAAGCACCAGTCGAAGAAGCTGAGAGTGACACGCTAGAGTCCGAACCAGATCTTGAAATCGAAGACGAGCTGCCTGAGTTAACTGCAGACTTCGACGAAGAAACTTTGCTCGAAGATGAGCCGGAAGCGCCAGCCGAAGCAGCAGAAAATGACGTGCTTGAGTCTGAACCTGAACTGGATATCGAAGACGAGCTGCCTGAGTTAACTGCAGACTTCGACGAAGAAACTTTGCTTGAAGACGAGCCTGAAGCACCAGTCGAAGCAGCAGAAAATGACGTGCTTGAGTCTGAGCCTGAACTGGATATCGAAGACGAGCTGCCAGAGTTAACTGCAGACTTCGACGAAGAAACTTTGCTCGAAGACGAGCCGAAAGCGCCGGTCGAAGTAGCAGAAAATGACGCGCTTGAGTCTGAGCTTGAACTGGATATCGAAGACGAGCTGCCTGAATTAAATGCAGATTTTGGCGAAGAGACTCTGTCTGAATTCAACGATGAAGATGATTTGGAAACTCTACTTTCTGAGCCACAAACAGAATCTGAATTACCAGAGGTCGATGAAGCCGAAATTGAAAAAGAATTTATGGCTGACTTTACCCAAGCAGACTTCGATGCTCTACTCAGCGAACTGGACGACCCCAGTGATTTTGACGCCGGAAATGCAGAAGACTTTGAAGTAGACTTCGATAGCTTGTTACAAGACGAATTGGTCGCAGGGGAAGCCCAAGCGCTACCAACGGATGCCGAAGGTACAGAAGATTACTTAGAAATTGAAGACTTACTTGAACAAAGCGATGACCTTGATGGCGATGTTGAACCTTACGTTGGTGCAAATATGGACGTTGGGCTTGGCGATTTTGAAGAACTATTAGCAGGTGAAAATACCACGGATGTTGATTTAGAGGATGAAGGGTTTGCCGCTAAACTAGATTTAGCGAAAGCTTACATCGAAATTCAAGATTATGATTCGGCGATATCAACGCTCAACGATGTTATTGAGAACGGTCCGAATTCAGTGCAAGCTGAGGCGGAGTTGCTTAAATCAAGTCTTACAGAGTCTTAATAATCACATCAATGATACCGACCAAACAAAGTAATTGCCTGGTTTGGTCGGTATCATCATCTACTTCTTAGCTTAAGCGCTTTAATTCACATCGCCAATCGCATAAAATGTCGTTTTTGTTATGGGTTGCGATAGAAAAAGTATGCGAGTAGCGTTAGGCATTGAATATAATGGTGCAAATTATAGTGGTTGGCAGAGGCAAAATCATGTCAGCAGTGTCCAAGAAGAAATAGAAAAAGCGCTATCGAATATCTGTAATCATCCCGTAGAGATAACTTGTGCGGGGCGCACTGATGCGGGGGTTCATGCAACGGGTCAATTAGTGCATTTTGATACAGATGCTGCTCGCGATATGAGCGCCTTTACACTGGGAATGAACTCTCAGCTTCCTGACGACATTGCGGTACGATTTGCTAAAGAAGTCGACCCAGAGTTCCATGCTCGTTTTTCTGCAACGGCTCGTCGATACCGCTACGTCATTTATAATCATACTTACAGACCGGGCATTTTACGCAGTGGTGTAACGCACTTTCACCACGAGCTTGATGTTGAAAGAATGAAAGCTGCATGCCCTGTGATGATAGGGGAGCAAGATTTCACTTCTTTCAGGGCGGTACATTGCCAGTCTAATACGCCGTTTCGGAATATCCATCACTTGGAGGTGAAACGCATTGGCAAATATATTGTCATTGATATTAAAGCGAACGCGTTTTTACACCATATGGTGCGAAATATTACAGGTTGTTTACTTGATATCGGTGTCGGCAAGCAAGAGCCTGAGTGGATGGCGGAGCTTTTAGTTGCGAAAGACCGCACCTTAGCAAGCGCTACGGCAAAGCCTAACGGATTGTATTTAGTTGACGTGGACTATCCTGAACAATGGCAAATAGAAAAGATGCCGCTAGGGCCTTTATTTTTGCCTGAGGAATTAGTGTAACGGTCGTATTTATGTAGTACCGTATACTCTTAAGACCAGTTTTTTATATCACCTATAGCTAAATCATGATTTAATTGGGAAAAGATGTCTGTCTTTACTGACGGAACAGAATAAAGCACGATAGAGAGTTGCAAATGAGTTGGTTAGAAAAGATCTTACCTAAAACCACTAAATCTTCTGGTAAAAAAGAGATCCCAGAAGGGGTTTGGGCAAAGTGTACAGATTGTGATTCAATCCTATACAAAGCGGAATTAGAAAAGTCGTTAAACGTATGTCCGAAGTGTGATCATCACATGCGCATAACGGCACGTAAGCGCCTTGAAAGCTTCTTAGATGATGCAGATCGTCAAGAGCTTGGCACAGAGCATGAGCCACAAGACGTATTAAAGTTTAAAGATTCTAAAAAATACTCGGATCGTATCGTTCAAGCGCAAAAGGTAAGTGGTGAAAAAGACGCTTTAGTTGCAATGAAAGGTCGCGTAAAGGGTATTCCTGTTGCTGCTGTTGCTTTTGAATTTTCCTTTATGGGTGGTTCAATGGCGTCGGTTGTTGGTGCGAGATTTGTAGATGCAGTTAACGTTTGCTTAGAACATAACATGCCATTAATTTGTTTCTCTGCATCTGGTGGTGCACGTATGCAAGAAGCACTTATGTCATTGATGCAAATGGCAAAAACAAGTGCTGCATTGGCAAAAATGAGTGACAAAGGCTTGCCATTTATCTCAGTATTGACCGATCCAACTATGGGTGGTGTTTCTGCATCACTGGCGATGCTTGGTGATATCAATGTGGCGGAGCCAAAAGCACTTATCGGTTTTGCGGGTCCACGTGTTATCGAACAAACAGTACGTGAAACTCTACCTGACGGTTTCCAGCGCAGTGAATTCTTATTAGAGCATGGTGCGATTGACATGATTGTTGACCGTCGTGAGATGCGCGATACGTTAGCGCGCATTTTAGCGAAGTTTATGGACTTGCCTTCCACTGAACAAGAGCATAGAGTAGCGTAAATTTTTCAAATTGAGCTACTCAACTTATGACGGTTAAACAGCCTAGCCAATCATCAAGCCTTGATGATTGGCTTTGTTATTTAGAAGCAATTCATCCAGCCACCATTGAAATGGGACTTGAGCGTGTAGCGCAAGTTGCCGAGCAAGCCGGATTACTTGAGCCTTTCAGCAAAATTATTCTAATTGGTGGAACCAATGGTAAAGGCACAACAGCCAGGTGCTTGGAATCGTTGTTGCTCGCACAAGGATTTTCGGTTGGTACCTACGCTTCACCACACTTAGTACGCTACAATGAGCGTGTCCGAGTGAATGGGGCAGAGCTTGAAGATCAGTATCATATCGATGCATTTAAATTCCTCGACGACACCCGCAAAGACACTCAGCTAACTTATTTCGAGTTTGGTACGCTTGGTGCGCTCAGTATTTTCAAGCGCTGTAAGGTTGATTATATTTTGCTTGAAGTTGGTTTAGGCGGGCGGTTTGATGCGACGAATATAGTCTCGCCATTTGCCTCTGTTATCACGACTGTCGACTTAGATCATAAAGAGTATCTCGGTGATACTAGAGAACTGGTAGGCTATGACAAAGCTGGCATTTTTCGCAGTGGTAAACCTGCAATCGTTGGTGATTTAAATATTCCACACACGGTTACAGATTATGGCAACGAAATTGCGGCAGATATGGTGTTATCGAAGCGCGATTTTTATTTTACCCCGCTAGATTCTCAGTTTAGATGGCAATATCTTGACTTTGATTGGCACTTCGACAAACCCGCTATTCCAGCACAAAACGCTGCGACAGCGTTAACAGTACTAGCTAAACTTGAGTTGCTACCTAACTATGATGAAGTGAAGGTTTGTCTGGCCAACTTGCAAGTGGAAGGTCGCTTTCAGCAACTCAATACAAATCCATTAGTCTATACAGATGTTGCTCATAATCCAGAATCGGCAAGGTATTTGGCAACTAAGTTACAAGAACTCAAGCAAAAAGGGTTTAAAATTCATGCCTTAGTCGCTATGCTTGCGGATAAAGACAAAGCCAGTGTGCTGAAAGAAGTTACCCAATATATAGATAGCTGGAGTCTAGCTTCACTTTCAGGGCCTCGTGGAGAGCGTGCAGAAAACCTTAAACCACTGCTTGACTCAAGTTGCAATGTTACCTTATTCGATAGTGTTACAGCTGCACTTGATGCTCAGCTTGAGACGCTAGCAAGCGAACAAGCAATGGTGGTATTTGGTTCATTCTTTACCGTTGCTGAGGCAATGGAATACTGGCGAAAATAACCAAAAAAGATTTAACGTTTAGTAGAGAGTAAAGTTGTGAACTCAGTATTTATAAATCGCCTTGTTGGGACGAGTATCGTCGTGGTTGCTGCGGTGATCTTTATTCCAAATATCCTTGATGGTGAAAAGGTCCACTACAAGGAAGGATTTCAAGCGATCCCTGAAAGACCTGAGTTCAAAACCATTGATCTACAAGAAAAAGTGGATGCGCAAGCCAAGCTTGCACCAGAGTTACCCTCTGAGTCAGTGGAAGATATTGACGCCGATGATGCTAAGCTAGAGGGTACAGAAGAGACAATGCTAGCCAATACGCCGCAATCAGATATGTCATCTACACAAGTTGAGGCAAAACCCGTCGCAACGACCAACAAAGTTGAGGTGGCTAAATTAACGCGTCCTGAGACTGGTAACTTTTCAAAAATGGCCTATGTTATTCAGCTTGGTAGCTTTTCGCATAAATCGAACGTTGATGCACTGACGAAGAAGCTTGCTGACAATGGCTTTAAAACCTTTACAAAACCCGTTAAAACGCCCAACGGTACACTGACAAAAGTGTTTGTCGGACCAGATTTAAATAAAGCTGAACTTGAAGCTAAGTTACCAGAATTAAAGAAATTAACTAAGTTAAATGGTCGTTTGACACAATTTGAAGTGACAAAATGATCTGGCATTTAGATGCCAAACCTTTTAGAATGCGCCCCACATTAACGACTTATTGGTTACTATGATCTGGGTTGATTACGCCATTCTTGGTATTGTTGGTTTATCGACTATCTTTGGCTTGCTCCGAGGCTTTGTCAAAGAAGCGATGTCACTTGTCGTATGGATCGGCGCTTTTTTCATCTCTAGTATTTTTTACCAATATCTCGCAACCTTCCTAACATTCATTTCAGAACCCCTTTTAAGAAATGCAGCCGCAATTGCCATACTCTTTTTTGCGACCTTGATGTTAGGTGGGCTTGTTAACTATGTCTTGAGTGAACTGGTTCAAAGAACTGGGCTCTCAGGCACCGATAGGATCTTTGGGATTGTATTCGGTGGACTTCGAGGTGTGTTGGTCGTTAGCGCCTTACTCTTTTTCCTTGATGCGTTTACCAGTGCACCAGACACGCAGTGGTGGAAAACATCAAACTTAATTCCTGAATTTGGCTTTGTGATAGAGTGGTTCTTTTCCTATTTTGAACATAACTCGAGCTTTCTAGATTCAGTAAACCGTTAATCGGCGAGGAAATTTTTAATGTGTGGTATCGTTGGGATAGTCGGAACATCTCCTGTTAATCAGGCGATTTATGACGGCTTAACTGTTTTGCAACACCGCGGCCAAGATGCGGCTGGCATTATTACCATTGACAACAATACGTTTAGCTTACGAAAAGCAAACGGCCTAGTGAAAGACGTATTTCATACAAGACACATGAAACGCCTACAGGGCAACATTGGTCTTGGTCATGTACGTTATCCTACTGCTGGTTCTTCAAGCTCAGCAGAAGCTCAACCTTTCTACGTAAACTCTCCATTTGGTATTGCCCTTGCGCACAACGGCAACTTAACCAATGCAGAAAAATTAAAGGAGCGTTTGTTTACTCAAGCGCGTCGCCACGTTAATACTACGTCTGATTCAGAGATCCTGCTGAACATCTTAGCGCACGAGCTTGGCAAAACAGACAAGATGAAATTAGACGCGGAAGACATGTTTACGGCAGTAACTGAGGTTGTGTCTATTGTTTCTGGTGGTTACGCGAGTATCGCGATGATCATCGGCCATGGTATTTTGGCATTTAGAGACCCTCACGGTATTCGTCCGCTTGTTTTCGGTAAGAAAGAAACTGAGCGTGGCATGGAATACATGTTCGCTTCAGAGAGTGTTGCATTGGCAACGGATGGCTTTGAGTTTGTGCGAGACGTTGCACCTGGTGAAGCTATTTACGTAACCGAAAATGGTGAGTTTTTCTCTCAGATCTGTGCTGCTAAAACGACGCTTGCACCTTGTATCTTCGAGTTCGTATATTTTGCTCGCCCAGATTCAAACATTGATAAGATGTCTGTTTATGCGACTCGCGTCAATATGGGTACCAAGCTCGGTGAGAAAATCGCGACAGAGTGGGGCGACAAAGATATCGACGTGGTTATTCCAATCCCTGAAACATCATGTGATATCGCACTTGAAATTGCTTCCGTGCTAGGGCTTCCTTATCGCCAAGGGTTTGTTAAGAACCGCTACATTGGCCGTACTTTCATTATGCCTGGCCAAGAGCTGCGTAAAAAGTCTGTACGTCGTAAACTTAACGCAATTGACAGAGAGTTTGCTGGTAAGAATGTGCTACTTGTCGACGACTCCATTGTGCGAGGCACAACATCAGCGCAAATCGTTGAAATGGCGCGTGAAGCGGGTGCGAAGAACGTATACTTTGCTTCAGCAGCACCAGAGGTAAGATTCCCGAACGTATATGGCATTGATATGCCTTCTGCATCAGAGCTGATCGCACATGGCCGTGAAGTGGAAGATATCAACGCAAGTATTGGCTCGGACGGTTTGATCTACCAATCCCTAAGCGATTTGATTGCAGCTGTTGGTCAAGAAAATCCAGAGATCTCTCGTTTTGAAACCTCTGTATTTGATGGTCAATACATCACAGGTGATGTTGACCAAAACTACCTCAATCACATTGATGAGTTGCGCAACGACTCTGCAAAGTCTAATCGTGAAGCCGCGATGTCTGCTAGCCTTGAATTACATAACCAAGAAACAGAAAGCGCTGAAAGCGATTAAACTAGCTGATGATGTGATAGACATTACACCAAGAAAAAACCCAAGTTTCACTTGGGTTTTTTAATTTAATTTGAACTCGGATCGATAAGGGATTTTAGTACTGCACTTTTGAGCTTAGTTCAACTTATCCCACCAACTAAGCTTTATTGTGCTTTTGACTGATAATGCGAACCCTACAGCTGAATTGTTGTAGATGTCGCTATGACCAGCTAACGTAAAGCACAGATGGTGATTACCGTAGCTAACGAAAGCAGCGTCATCTGATGCATCATATCATTCAAAAACCTAATTCTCGGATTTCCCATCTCGAAACACACCATCAGAACCATCTTGCCGATAGCCCCAATCCGGAGTAGAAAGATAAACCTTTAGCGATAGCTAATTAAGCGGTCCTTGTTTATAAAGCAATTGTCTTTTTGGATATCGGTGGTAGGAACTGAGAGCAGCTCACCTTCAATTCGTTTCATGAGGATATAATTATGAGCTTCTAGAGTGGGTGAGGTGTGTCACAAGACTTGAAAAAGTGCTGCTAGAAAGCGAAGTAAATCATCGGGAAACGTTGTCCTGTGTTAGGAGCTATATGCCACACTTCCAATCTATTCACTATTTCTATGGCTGTTTACATAAAAGTAGCGAATAGAATGAGTGCGAACATAACGATTAGTTGGATTGTATGGGCTTGGAATCAGACAATAATAAAGTGAGTCCATCAACGAGTTCGAATAACTCAGGTTCAATCTCACTGAGTGACTTTTCCCGTTTTAAGCTTGTTTCAATGGTCTCTGCTAATTTCTTGAGCGTCGGAACGCCAGTATAGCAACAAGCTCCGTGGAATTTATGCACTACTTTAAGTAGCGTAGGCATATCTTCTTCATTTTGCGCAGATTCCAACTGCTGTAATGTTTCAGGTACACTGGAAAGCAACATATTGAGCATTTCTAATGCTAAATCGGGTTTGTTACCGGCACGCTGGAGCGCTAAATCCCAATCTAACATCTTACTATCAAACGGGGGCACACTATGCTGATGATTCTCTGTATTTTTTTGTCTCGAAACTGGAGAAGAAACGCTGTAATCACAAATTATTTGCTTGAGCATGTCTTCATCAATAGGCTTAGTCATATAATTACTAAAGCCATCTTTAAGCAGCTGTTCCTTTTCGCCAGCAAGCGCATGAGCGGTAACAGCGATGATGGGCGTGTCCTCATTTAAGGATGAATCTCTAATGCTTTTACAGGCACTGATCCCGTCCATAATAGGCATTTGAATATCCATAAATATGAGGTCGTATTTTCTGGATTTACATAGACTCACCGCTTGAGCACCGTTATGTGCTGTATCAATTGCCTCTACTTGCTCATCTAGCAAAGTACAGATCAACTTCAGGTTAGCATCGTTATCGTCTGCAACGAGCACCTTCAGTGGTAGGCTTGCGGCTTCAATTTCGTTAGCACTCATGTCTGGATGGTCTAAACGATAAGGTGCTGCAAGCATCTCACATAGCTTTCTGTGATTAAGTGGTTTGCTTAGACAGGCGTCTGCGCCACTGCCAATAAGCGCTTCACGCATATTGTGAGATACAGTATTAACCATTAGATATAGATAATCAGCAGAGCCGCGAGCTTGCTTGATATAACTTTTGACGGTTTGCATTTGATCGACGCTAGCCATAGAGCCGATTAAGCAAATATCGTAGTTAAAATCCTGTGCTAACGCAGTATCAAATTCTTCTTCGGTGATGCAGCGAGTCACCTGCATATCCCATGCTTGTAGCTGGGCGATAACCGCATAATGAGTGTGTTCTTGTGGTTCAAAATATAGAACGCGTTTATTTTCCAGCGGTTTACTTGGTAAATCGTCGTTGTAGAGACGGTTTGGCAGGGCAAAGACCGCATTAAATGAAAAACAGGTACCACTTCCTGGCGCGGAGTTAAGAGTAATACGACCACTCATCGCCTCCACAATATGCTTAGTGATGATAAGACCAAGACCTGTGCCCCCGAATTTGCGGGTGATACTGGTGTCAGCTTGAGCAAATGGCGTAAATAGCGCGTCCTGTTTATCTTGTGCAATACCGACACCGGTATCACTAACAGAGACTAACAATGAGGACTGGGACTCATCCATCAAGCGATGATTTATATCTACTTTGACAGAGCCTTTTTCCGTAAACTTGATGGCGTTGCTGATAAGGTTAGTAAGTACCTGTTTAAATCGTGTCGGATCGCCAATTAAATTGTCAGGTACTTGGCGATTAACCGAAATCGAAAATTCTAACTGCTTGTCATGAGCGCTTGGTGCTAATAACGTCATGACTTCATTAACAGCGTCGCGCAATTCGAATTGAATATTCTCTAGCTCCATTGCCCCTGCTTCTAGCTTTGAGAAATCCAAGATGTCACTAATGATGGTTAGTAAGCTATTTGCAGACAACTCTATGGTATCTAGATAATCTTTTTGATGTTTGTTTAATGGTGTTTTATACAGTTGGCGAGTAAAGCCTATAACACCATTGAGTGGCGTTCTGAGTTCATGACTCATTTTAGCTAAAAAGTCAGATTTTACGCGGTTAGCATCTTGTGCTTCTTTTTTGGCAATATTGAGCTGAATGTTTTGTGTTTCATACTGCTCCAAAGATTCGCGATAGTCACTAGTAGCTTGGTCAATGTGCTTTTGCATTTCGTCTTTTTGATTCGCCATTTTTCGACCAATAACAATCAAGCCTTGGCGCAATAGCTCAAATTCGCCTCGCATCGGCTCATTAATAGCGATGTCTTGTTTGCCCTCGTTGAGCTTGTCTGTAGCCAAAATCAAACTGGCAATTGGTTTGGTTAGCATGCGTGATAATCGCATAGCCAACATAACACTGAGTAAAAACGAGAAAATTATGACAATAGCACTCAAGATCAGTGCGCGTTGCTGCGATATTAGTGCTTGATCTTTACTGATCTCTACTACTAAAACTGCGAGTGTAGCAGGCTCTGCGCTATGCCAATCGGTTTTTTTGGCTAAATGGTTTTTAACCGGCGAATAAAACACAAAGGTATTTTTTAGTGTAGTGACCTCGGTGGTTTGTAACTTTTGTACTTCACCAAAATAATGTAATTTGTCGAACTCACTATGATAGTTACTAGTAAGAATGAGCTGATTTTGCTTATCAAACAACGCGATGCTTTTTACCAGTGGTGCGTGTTTATTGTGTGCTTGGCTTAAAATGCGGTGCAAGTGTGCTTTATCTTGCTTTTCTATTGGATATTCAACTGACATGGCCAGTGAATCTGCAATGCGATTTCCCTGACTTATCAGAATTTCCTCAAGCTCTACGTAGCGATTTATAGTAAAATAACCACCAAGTAGCAAGCCAACCAAAAGGGTTGGCAAAAGAGTGAGTAGTAAAATACTGTCACGCAGGTTTAATTTTGTCATAGGGTCAAAAAAGTGCAGAGAAATCTGTAACTAAGATTATCTTTTACCGACGTGATAAGCAAACAAATGAGGAACCCAATGGCACAGATTTTTCGTGCTAAGAAAGCTGCTAAGCCGTCAAAGCAAATAGAATTAAACATAAAGTCAATGGATCATCAGGGGAGAGGTGTTGCTCGACATGAAGGTAAAGTCTGCTTTGTGACAGGCGCCTTGACTGGAGAGCGAGTGAAGGCACAGGTTGTTCAGGCTAAGTCAAAACTGTTGGAAGCAAAGGTGACCAAAGTACTTAACGTCTCGAAAGAGCGTGTTAAGCCGTTTTGTCAGCATTACCAGCAGTGTGGTGGTTGTAGCTTGCAGCATCAGAGTGTTGATGGTCAGCTCAATGAAAAGCAACTGGCAGTTGAAAAGCTTTTTGCGCGTTTTGCCAACATTGAGCTGTTGCCTTGGCAAGTGCCGATCACCTCTGTGCCGCGCCACTATCGTCGGGCAGCACGATTGGCATGTATTTACGATAAACAAAGTAAAAATGTGAAACTCGGCTTTAGAGCGAGTCAGTCTAAGCAGATTGTTGAAATAGCGCAGTGTGACGTATTGGTGTCGCCTTTTGACCGTATTTTTAACAAGCTAAATGTGCTTGCGCAGTCACTAAGTGAATTTAAGCTAATCAGTCATATCCAACTTTGCCAAGCTGATAACCATAACTATGTACTGTGTCGTCATACAAAGCCGCTGTCCGCGTCGGCTCGTGAAGCGCTACAAAACGAGCTGGAAAATTGTCAGGTTGTGTTTGACGATGGTGAGGCAGATGTTGTGTATTCTCAGTTGCCGCACTATCACCTTAGTGAATTTGGCTTAACACTTGAATTCAAATTAAATAACTTTATTCAAGTGAATCAAACAGTAAATGAAGCCATGCTGCGTCAAGCAACAGGCTGGCTGCAACTTAGTAGCGATGAAAGTGTCCTCGATCTTTTCTGTGGGGTGGGAAATTTCTCATTGGTGCTCGCAAAACAAGCAAAAAATGTGATTGGTGTTGAAGGTGAAGCGCAATCGGTTGCAATGGCTCGACAAAATGCGCAAACTAATCAAATCAGTAATGTTCAGTTTCACTGCTTTGATCTAACCCAGTCGATAACAGAGGCTGCTTGGTTCGATACAAATTTGGATGTGTTAGTACTGGATCCATCAAGGCCTGGCGCACTTGAGGTACTACAGCAATTACCGTTAAAACAGTTTACGCGTATTTTATACGTGTCATGCGACCCAGTGACGCTGGCTCGTGACGCTGCGGTGATAGTGCAGGCTGGCTTTGAACTAGAAAAGCTTGGGTTAATGAATATGTTTGTCCACACTGGACATATCGAAACCATGGCGCTGTTTAAAAAGCAGTGTAAATAATCAGAGCTCTGCTGCATTTTAGCTCGAGCTGCTGGTTAGATAATTTATCCGAAAATGAGGCGGGTAAATAATTTTAAGGAGGTATCAAAACATGGTTGCTACTCGGCAGTCGCATCAAACCACTTTGCCACTAGAGTTTGACGCGCGACTCACTATCTTAAACTTGTCTGAGGATCAAAGAGAATGGCTACAAAGAGCCTATGAACTCTGTCCTGTGGATGAGTCCACCGAGCATCTCAACAATGCCATCGAAATGGTAGAGATCCTTGCAGATTTAAATTTTGATAGCGAATCTCTAGCAACAGCGTTTTTAACTCCTTATTTTGTCGCTGGAAAGTTGTCCCTTGAGCAAGTAGAGGAAACGCTTGGCAAAAATATCTCCCTGCTTTTAAAAGGGGTGGAGAATATGGAAACTATTAGCACGTTGGCACACCAAAGCTCGGGTAGGGTACAAGTTGATAATATCCGCCGTATGTTACTCGCTATGGTGGAAGATGTGCGTGCCGTAGTGATTAAACTTGCTGAGCAAATCTGCCATTTGCGTGCGGTTAAGAAAGCATCGGAGGAAGAAAGAGTTGTTGCTGCAAAAGCCGCTGCCAACATTTTTGCGCCACTTGCGAACCGTTTGGGGATTGGCCAATTAAAATGGGAACTTGAAGACCTCTCGTTCCGTTATTTGCATCCTGATACGTATAAGTCTATTGCCAAGAAGCTTTCTGATAAGCGCTTAGACCGCGAAGCTTATATGGAAAATATGGTTAATTCGGTGGCACAAAAACTTGCGGATGCGGGCATTAAAGCGCAGGTCTACGGTCGCCCTAAGCATATTTACAGCATTTATAAAAAAATGGCGCAGAAAAGCTATGAATTCGAACAGTTGTTCGACATTCGCGCGATGCGTGTGGTGGTAGATGAAATTCAAGATTGCTACGCTGCTTTGGGCATTGTGCACACCAGTTGGCGGCATTTAAACAAAGAGTTTGACGACTATATTGCTACGCCTAAGCAAAACGGCTATCAGTCTATCCACACCGTGGTATTTGGTCCTGAGGGCAAAACGGTAGAAATTCAAATCCGCACCGAGGCTATGCATCGAGATGCAGAGCTTGGGGTGGCGGCACATTGGATGTACAAAGAAGGTGCATTGCCGGGCAGAAATTCAGGATACGAGCAAAAAATTAGCTGGCTACGCAAATTGTTGCAGTGGCAAGAAGAAGTGGTAGATGGCAGTGAAATAGCAGATGAGCTGAAGAATCAGGTTGTCGAGGACCGCGTTTATGTATTCACGCCCAAGGGCGATATCTTTGATTTGCCGTTAGGCTCGACGCCACTCGACTTTGCTTACTACATTCATTCCAACGTCGGGCATCGCTGCATTGGAGCAAAAGTGTTTGGTAAAATAGTGCCTTTCACTTATACGCTGCGCACTGGCGATCAGGTAGAGATTCTTACCCAAAAAAATGCTTCACCAAGTCGTGACTGGTTAAATCCGTCGCTGGGGTATATCCATTCTTCAAGAGCACGCAGCAAGATCCATCACTGGTTTAAGCAGCAGGATAGAGACAAAAACCTCCAAGCGGGCAAGGAAATTTTAGATAGCCATCTGCAAAAACTAGACATTACCTATAAAGATTTAGAGCCCGCCATTGATCGCTTTAACTTTAAAGAACTCGACGATCTAATGGTGGCAATTGGTGCTGGTGATATTCGTATCAATCAATTCTTGAACTATGTACAGGATAAACCTGAGGATACACCTAAGTTAAAAATCTCCTCACCAAAACACAGTAAAGGCGACAAAAACGCAGTGGTCGTTGATGGTGTTGGCAGCTTGATGAGCCATATGGCGAAATGCTGTGAGCCAGTACCGGGTGATGAAATTGTGGGTTATATCACGCAAGGGCGAGGTATCGCTGTACACCGCTCCGATTGCGAGTCATTCGCTCATATTACAGATATACATCCAGAGCGAGAGATTGCGGTCAGTTGGTCTGAAGATGTAAAAGCATCATATTCCATTACATTAAAAATTGAAGCGCACGATCGTCAGGGACTGATCCGAGATATTAGTTCAGTACTTGCCAATGAAAAGGTCAACGTGCTCAATATGAATGTACAGACACAAGACGATAAAAACGTGGCGGTTTTTATGATGAAGGTTGAGGTAGATGATCTTTCCGCTATGCACCGCTTGCTGACTAAATTGATGCAAATAGAAGGTGTTTTTGATGCCAAACGACTCTAAGTGTTCTGCAACATTGGGTATAGAGCAACTGCTAGAAATTATGTCGCAGTTGCGTGACCCGAGCACTGGATGTGACTGGGACAAGAAGCAAACCTTTAAAACCATTGTTCCTCATACGTTAGAAGAAGCGCACGAAGTTGCCGATGCTATCGAGCTAGGCGACTTTGCTCACTTAAAAGAAGAGTTGGGGGATTTGCTGTTCCAAGTGATTTTTTATGCTCAGCTTGGAAAAGAGCAGGGGTTGTTTGATTTTGCAGACATAGTGCAAACCCTCAATGACAAATTAGTGAGACGTCACCCTCATGTATTTGAAAAACAGGAAAACTTAAGCGAAGCCGAGCTTGAGCAGCAATGGCACGCCATTAAACAGCAAGAAAAACAGGGGCAAAAAAAAGGAACGTTCGCGGCGGATATTCCGAGCAGCCTGCCAGCATTATCAAAAGCCTACAAAACTCAAAAGCAGGCAGCTAAACTCGGATTTGACTGGCCAAGTTACCACGGTGCGTGGGATAAAGTGCAAGAGGAAGTCGCAGAGGTGAGCGAGGCACTGCAAGTCGATCCACTCTCTGAACATACTGCGGAAGAGGTCGGAGATTTGTTGTTTGCGACCGTGAATGTGAGCCGACATATAAAACGAGATCCGGAGCAGCTGCTACGTCAAGCCAATGAGAAATTTAAAAATCGCTTTGTGCAAGTAGAAGCTGTTCTGAATGAGTCCTCACTGTCACTTAAAGATGCGAACCTAGAGGAAATGGATGCTGCTTGGGAGACTGTGAAACGTCGTCAACGCAGTAAAAACTGAGACCGATTTTACTTTTGGGTCGTTAATGAAAACGACCTCGTGATAAAATATATTACCGCTCTAAGTCATTTTTAGCTGGAATGGCCCGGGTGCTTTTGCTATACTATCGCCCCGTCTTGATTCTTATTTAAATTCCAATTTTCCTGAAATTTCTAGGGTTCGCATGAGTACAAAATTTATCTTCGTAACGGGCGGAGTAGTATCCTCCTTGGGTAAAGGTATTGCAGCTGCTTCTTTAGCCGCTATTTTAGAAGCACGTGGCTTGAAAGTAACGATTCTAAAGCTGGATCCCTACATCAATGTTGACCCTGGGACCATGAGCCCTATCCAACACGGTGAAGTATTCGTAACCGAAGACGGCGCGGAAACCGACCTTGATCTTGGTCACTACGAGCGTTTTATTCGCACTAAAATGACCAAGCGTAATAACTTTACACAAGGCCGTGTATTTGAAGACGTGTTGCGCAAAGAGCGTAGAGGTGAGTACTTAGGTGCCACTATTCAGGTTATTCCTCACATCACAAATGACATCAAGCGTCGCGTGCTTGAAGGCGCGGAAGGCCATGATGTTGCTATCGTAGAGATCGGTGGCACGGTTGGTGATATCGAGTCACAACCTTTCCTAGAAGCAATTCGCCAACTAGGCACAGAGCTTGGTCGCGAAAGTGCTTTATTTATGCACTTGACACTAGTACCTTTCTTAGGCCCTGCGGGTGAAGTGAAAACTAAGCCAACTCAGCACTCAGTGAAAGAGCTTCGTTCAATCGGTATTCAACCTGATATTCTGATCTGTCGTTCGGACCGTAAACTGCCAGCGAACGAACGCGCGAAGATTGCACTATTCACTAACGTAGAAGAAAAAGCAGTTATCTCACTACAAGACGTAGACAGTATTTATAAGATCCCAGCGCTATTGAAGTCGCAAGAGCTTGATAACATCATTTGTCGTCGTTTCTACCTTGAATGTCCGGAAGCGGATTTATCTGAGTGGGAGCAAGTACTTTATCAAGAGTCAAACCCTACTGGTGAAGTGACAATTGGTATGGTCGGTAAATATATCGAGTTACCAGATGCATATAAATCGGTTAACGAAGCGTTGAAGCATGCTGGTTTGAAAAACCGTTTGACAGTGAATATTGAATACGTTGACTCGCAAGATATCGAGAGTAAAGGCACTGAATTACTTGAGCATCTTGATGCTATCTTAGTACCTGGTGGCTTTGGTAACCGTGGCGTTGAAGGTAAGATTTTAGCTGCAAAGTATGCACGTGAAAACAAAGTACCATACCTAGGTATTTGTTTAGGGATGCAAGTTGCGCTAATCGAGTATGCACGTAACGTTGCAGGTCTTACTGGTGCTAACTCAACTGAATTTGATCTTGAAAGTCCACATCCAGTAGTTGGTCTGATCACTGAGTGGTTAGATGCAGATGGTAAGATTGAAGTACGTGATCACGATTCTGATCTGGGCGGCACTATGCGTCTTGGCGCGCAGCTTTGCCACTTAAAAGAAAGCTCTAAGGTGCGTGAAGTATACGGTAATGCCGAAATCGTCGAGCGTCACCGTCACCGCTACGAAGTAAACAACAACTATGTTGCTGAGCTTGAAAAAGCGGGTCTGCAATTTACTGGTCTGTCAGAAGACAAGAAACTAGTTGAGATTATCGAGAATAAAGATCACCCTTGGTTTATCGCGGCTCAGTTCCACCCTGAGTTCACGTCGACGCCTCGCGATGGTCACCCATTATTTGAAGGCTTTGTTGCGGCGGCATACAGCCACCAAAAAGCATCTTCGTAATAAGAAAAAGCCGTGCTCTTGCACGGCTTTTTTGTTGCAGAAGGTTTTGCAATAGGCGCTAATTATAGTGTTTATCGCCAAACTTTTTCTTATCTGCCAGCGCGTCAATGTGATACGTGTAAATTCTTCACTTTGCGAAGCCGCAGAGATAAGGCAAACTTTAAAGCGGGTTTATTGACCCTGAATTCGCCTGCGACAGAAGCAGTGCAACACACACCACTTTGGGAATAAGAGGAATCAAGATGTCAAAAATCGTTAGAGTGATTGGCCGTGAAGTTATGGACTCACGCGGTAACCCAACAGTAGAAGCGGACGTACACCTAGAGTCAGGTGCATGGGGCCGTGCATGTGCGCCATCAGGTGCATCTACGGGTACCCGTGAAGCACTAGAGCTACGTGACGGTGATAAGTCTCGTTACTTAGGAAAAGGTGTATTGACTGCGGTAAACTACGTAAATAACGAAATCGCGGCAGCACTTGAAGGTCAAAACGCGCTAGAGCAACGTGCAATCGACCAAATCATGTTGGACTTAGATGGCACTGAAAACAAAGAAAAACTAGGTGCGAACGCTATCCTTGCGGTATCTCTTGCAACAGCAAAAGCAGCTGCACAAGACAAAGGCGTGGCGCTATACGAGCATATTGCAGACATCAACGGTACAGCAGGCCAGTACTCAATGCCAGTTCCGATGATGAACATTATCAATGGTGGTGAGCACGCGGATAACAACGTTGATATTCAAGAGTTTATGGTTCAGCCTGTTGGTGCAAAAAGCTTCCGTGAAGCACTACGTATGGGTGCTGAAATCTTCCACAGCCTGAAAAAAGTACTGAAGTCACGTGGCCTAAACACTGCGGTAGGTGACGAAGGTGGTTTTGCTCCAGACCTTAAATCAAATGAAGAAGCGCTAGAGGTGATCGTAGAAGCGGTTGCTGCAGCTGGCTACGAAATGAACAAAGACGTAACGCTAGCACTTGATTGTGCAGCGTCTGAGTTTTACGTCGATGGCAAATATGACCTAAAGGGCGAAGGTAAAACATTCGACTCAGAAGGTTTTGCAGGCTTTTTGGCTGATCTTGCCGCACGTTACCCAATTGTATCAATCGAAGATGGCCTAGACGAAAGCGATTGGGCTGGCTGGAAAATCCTAACAGATAAAATTGGTGATAAAGTTCAGCTAGTGGGTGATGATCTTTTTGTTACTAACACTAAGATCTTAAAGCGTGGTATTGAAGAAAGCATTGGTAACTCAATCTTGATTAAATTCAACCAGATTGGTTCACTGTCTGAAACGCTTGATGCCATCAAAATGGCGCAAGGCGCTGGCTTTACTGCCGTTATTTCACACCGCTCTGGTGAGACTGAAGACGCAACCATTGCTGATTTAGCAGTGGCAACAGCGGCAGGTCAAATTAAGACAGGTTCACTTTGTCGTTCGGATCGTGTAGCTAAGTACAACCAGTTACTACGTATTGAAGAGGCGCTAGGTGAAAAAGCGGTATACAAAGGCCGTAGTGAAATCAAAGGTCAGTAATTAGCATTACTTGATGTATTGTAAAAACGCCAGTTTAGCTACTGGCGTTTTTTACTGCTAGCGGTCGTCACCCCAAATTTCACAATTTGCTTGGCCATTTCTAAATGTCCAACAGACTTGAAGTGAATTACAAGCATCACCCATCGTCGCAGGACCATTACTCCCAGCAATAGCCGGCGTTATTTTAGTCACAAGTGTTTTGTTCACACTAAGTTCTTTAATCGATTTTTTTGAGCTTTAATTTCACTGTCCTTTCCTTCTATAAAAATACCAATCAAATCTACACAAGGTGTCGGTTGTTTTATACTTGTACTTTTGTGTGATAAATGAACAGTGGTTTTAAACACCAAACTCTTGCGCCAATATCGATTGAGTGAAATTGATTTTCAAATAAAAACCTCTTGGCAAAGTCTGCACTATTTTACCGTTAGGCCCAATTGCATCGGTGAGCGCTTTGGCATTTGCCGCCTTTGGCCTTATCTGCATGACTTCTCCAAGATGCCCTGAGATTTGCTCTACATGACCCGTAGCGATTAACTCGATTTGCTCTTCCCAGTCCCTTCGTAACAACTGTTCTTGATGCGCGTCCGGCCGCCATAAGAAGCCGTGTCCAATAACCCTATCTATTAAAGGAATTTCTCGTTCGGCTAATATGGGTAGCCAAAGAACATGAGCTAATTTCTTTTTAACACTCGATGCTTCCCATGTTAATCCCGTTAACTGAGTCAGCGGTACGACAGAAACATAGGTAGTCTCTAGCGGTTTGCCTTGATAGCCTATTGGCAAAGTCTTGAGTTCAACGCCAATATGCTCAAAATCAGGCACAGGCTTTGAGCCCGCGGTAGCACCTAAGGCTGCTTCTATGAGTTGTCCTACCCAGCCTTTTTCTTTGAGCAAGTCTTGTGGTGTTTTAAACGAGAGCTGCTGAGCGAGTTCACCCAATGTTAAACCGGCTATGTTTTCAACACGCTGCATAAGTTCGCCTACAGAGCGTGGTGGTGTAACTGATGGCAAGCGATACTCCTGAGTCTATTCCTTAAAAACACGATTATAAAAGAAATCATGTAGCTAAGTAAGTTGGTTATTTTACACTCAATTTAAGTGCGGCTTATTATTTCAACCTTTGAATAAAGCAATAACTCCATTATCTATATGATAAATATGAAGTTATTTTTTCTTTGCTACAGTCAGTGTGCCTTGGAATTCTTATGGCTTTGGATAAATACAAGACTATAAACATAATTATCCACAGAATATGTGGAAAACCTGAGGTTTGAAGTGCGTATCTGTGGATTTGTTCGTAATTTGAACTGGTAAATACTTAGTTATGCACAAGTTGTGGGTAACTTGAGAGTATGCTGAGATAATTTAGGTATAGAATGGAATTAAATTTGCCGTGACGCGGGAGTTGTGGAACAATCATTAAAAATCGACTTATAAATGAGGCACTAAGGTGATTGATGCCGAAGGGTTTCGTGCCAATGTCGGAATAGTGATTTGTAATAATCAGGGGCAGGTTTTTTGGGCCCGTCGTTACGGACAACACTCTTGGCAATTTCCTCAAGGCGGAATAGATCAAGGGGAAACACCTGAGCAAACGATGTATCGTGAACTTCATGAAGAAGTTGGACTTAGGCCAGAAGATGTTGAAATAGTAGCAAGTTCTAAACATTGGTTACGTTACAAACTACCAAAAAGGTTAATTAGACGAGATTCAAGCCCAGTTTGTATCGGGCAAAAGCAGAAATGGTTTTTATTGAAACTTAGGTGTAAAGATGAAGATGTAGACTTATTACGTACGCATCACCCTGAGTTTGATGATTGGCGCTGGGTTAGCTATTGGTATCCAGTACGTCAAGTTGTATCGTTTAAGCGTGATGTCTATCGTCGAGTGATGAAGGAATTCGCTCCGTTTGCGATGCCATTTGGTAAACGTGAACAGCAAGGGCAGAAGGATTTCTGGCGCACAAAACGATAAAAAAAGGAGCAGCAGGTGTTAGCAACGTTAAGATCGATTGCTGAGTCAGTGGCACAGCAAAGTGACCTACAAAGCGCGTTAAATTGCTTTGTTACTATGGTTAAAGATGCCATGCACACTGAATGCTGCTCAGTTTACTTTGCCGATTACAGTCAAGATAATTTTATCCTGATGGCAACAGATGGCTTAAACCCTGAAGCAATCGGGAAATTCCGAATGGGATTTACTGAAGGTCTAGTCGGTCTTGTTGCCCAGCGTGAAGAGCCGATTAACGTTGCCCACGCCCAATCACACCCAAGATTCAAACTGTCACCCGAGGTCAATGAAGAAGGCTACAATGCTTTCTTATCAGTGCCTGTTGTACACCAGCGAAAAGTGCTTGGGGTTATTGTGGTGCAGCAAAAGGTTGCTCGTGTATTTAGCCATGACGAAGAGTCCTTTCTCATTACGCTTTCAGCGCAATTGGCTTCACAACTTGCCAACACTGAGATCCAAACTTTACTTCAACAAGATGCAAGCAGCCATAGAACCTCGGTGTTAAAAGGGGTATCGAGTGCACCTGGTATTGCCTTAGGTGATGGTTATGTGGTGTTGCCCCATATTGATTTTGCGAGTATTGAACCGCAGCATAGTGACAATATTCAACAGCAAATTCAGCTGTTTCATCAAGCAGTGGCTGCGACTCGGCAAGAGTTCCATATTTTAGCCAAAACCTTGAGTGATGATATTCCAAAGGAAGCGGTAGCTGTGTTTGAGGTTTACCAACAACTTTTGGATGCCAAGAGTTTAGGTAAACAAGTGGAATCTGAGATACAACAAGGCTGGAACGCAAAAACAGCGCTAAAGCTTGTTATCGAAAAGCTTGTGGCTCAGTTTGATATGATGAGTGACCCTTATATCAAAGAGCGCGCGATTGATGTTAATGATATTGGCCTTCGCGTGCTCCAGCATTTAGTCTCGACTGAACAAGCGGTTAAACACTATCCAGACAATACGATTCTAATCGCCCATACCTTGACCCCAACTATGTTAGCGCAGGTACCAAAAGAAAAGCTCAAAGGGGTAGTCAGTGTGCATGGCTCGGCCAACTCTCATGCCTCCATTCTCACTCGCGCGATGGGCGTCCCCGCTATTTGGGGCATAGAAGACATTCCATTATTACAGTTTGATGGTAAGTCTATGATCATGGATGCGTATTCTGGACGGCTTTATATTTCGCCTTCGCAAATGTTGGTCAATGAGTATGTTGAAATTAAACGTAAAGACAATATTCTGCATGATAAGTTTGAAGCGGAACATGATTTGCTGCCTATTACACTCGATGGTGAGCGTATAAATTTACTCTTAAATGCTGGGCTTGATCTATCGACTGAAACATTAAGTGCCAGTTATTGCGACGGGGTTGGTCTTTATCGTACTGAGTCTTGGTTTATGCAAAAAGGCCAATTCCCAACACAATCGGAGCAAGAAATCTGGTATCGCGAGGTGCTATCACGTTATCACCCTGAGCCCGTAGTGATGCGGACTTTAGATATCGGTGGCGACAAAATTCTAGATTACTTTGATATCAAAGAAGAAAACCCATTTTTAGGGTGGCGGGGCATTCGTGTATCGTTGGATCATCCCGAGCTTTTCTTAGATCAAATCAAAGCGATGATCAAAGCAAACGCGGGTCTTGGCAACTTACAGATTATGTTGCCTATGGTGGGCCACAGTGAGGAAATAGATGAAGCGATGGGGCTTATTGAGCAGGCTTGTTTTGAGTTGCAAGACGAATGGGCTGACCCTTTTTACACCATCGACCGGCCAGAAATTGGCGTAATGCTTGAAGTACCATCTAGCGTGTACTTGTTGCCTGAGTGGTCGAAAAAAGTCGATTTTTGTTCTGTGGGCAGTAACGATTTGACGCAGTATTTATTAGCAGTTGATAGGACCAATGCACAAGTTGCGGATCTTTTTGACCCTTATCATCCCAGTGTATTACGAGTGTTAAATCAGATTGCACAACAGTGTGAATTACACGAACTGCCTTTTAGCTTGTGTGGAGAGTTAGGCGGTGAGCCTGAGGGAGCAATCTTGCTTATTGCAATGGGGTATCGCCGTTTGAGTATGAATATTTCTTCACTGAACAAAGTGAAATGGGTGCTACGTAGACTCAAAGTAACGGATATGGAAGCTCTACTTGAAAGTTGTTTAGCACAACCTTCATCTAAGCAAGTGCGCCGTATTATTAAAGAATTTATGATAGAGCATCATTTTGCAGAATTACTCTATACCAGCCACCAAGCAAAGGGTGCTTCTTAAGGCTATTTACGCTACCATTACGGCGCTATAAGAATAAGAGCTTGTTGATGGAAACTATTATACTCATCGTTGTACTTTGCGCTTTGCTCGGCTGTGCAGTTGGCTTTTTGGCAGGTCTGCTTGGTATCGGCGGCGGGCTGCTGATAGTCCCTATTTTATCTGTTATCTTGACCAAATTTAATGTTATACCCACAGATCAAGTGGTGTTAGTTGCAATTGCGACGTCTCTCGCCTCCATTATTTTCACTTCGACATCTTCAGCAAAAGCGCATCATAAAAATGACAATGTTCCATGGCACATTGCTCCATGGGTGATGTTAGGTGTGGCAGTCGGCGCGTTGGGGAGTGGTTTTGCCGCAGTGATGTTGCCAGAAAAACTGGTCAGAATTATTTTTGTGGTTAGTGTTGTGGGTATTGCATTGAAAATGGCGTGGAGCTCCAGAAAACCGCCACAATCAACCAGAGCTATACCGCAAGGACCGATATTAGCAATGTTAACCTCGGTAACGGGGGCGCTGTCTGCAATGATTGGTATTGGCGGGGGGGCATTAATCGTCCCACTACTGACATTTTTCTCTGTTGATATGAAAAAAGCGATAGGATGTGCGTCTGCCAGTGGTATCGTTATCGCAATCTTTGGCTCCTTTGGCTATATCGCCTCTGGCAGCCAACATGTGGATATTGAACATGGATTTTTAGGTTTTGTCTATTTACCGGCTTTGTTTGGTATAGTGGCAACTTCATGGTTTATGGCGCCTATTGGTGCTAAAGCTACGCACCACTTACCAGTCACAACGATTAAGAAAGTGTTTGCGGCGTTACTCATTGTTATCGCTGGCAATATGTTAATGAATTAAGGAAAGGCTATGGCTTTGCAGTTTCCACAGATAGACCCTGTGATTTTTTCCATCGGACCGTTAAGTGTTCGTTGGTATGGATTTATGTATTTAATCGGCTTTATGTTCGCTATGTGGTGGGCAGGGAAAGAAGCAAAAAAACCAAACTCTGGTTGGAATAAAGACCAAGTTGGCGACCTAGTTTTTTACTGTATGCTCGGGGTGATCTTGGGCGGGCGAATTGGTTACGTGTTGTTTTATCAATTCTCTCATTTTATTGAAAACCCGCTTTATTTGTTTAGGGTGGACCAAGGCGGTATGTCTTTTCATGGCGGCGCATTGGGCGTTATCACGGCGATTATCGTGTATGCGCTTAAAAATAAACGTTCGATTTTATCGGTAGGCGACTTTGTCGTTCCTATGGTGCCTGTTGGGCTGTTTGCCGGTCGTATCGGTAACTTCATTAATGGTGAGTTATGGGGTCGTGTAACAGATGTTCCTTGGGCATTTATTTTCCCTACGGGCGGTCCACAGCCGCGCCACCCATCACAACTTTATGAAGCGTTTTTTGAAGGGTTGGTATTGTTTGTGATGCTGGTATGGTTTAGGCAAAAACCGCGCCCAGCGGGCAGTGTAGCAGGTTTATTTTTAGCAGGTTACGGTGTCTTTCGCTTTTCAATCGAGTATTTCCGAGAGCCAGATGCACATATAGGCTTGTATGGTGGCCTTATTTCTCAAGGTCAGATCTTATCTCTCCCTATGGTGATTGCAGGCACTATCCTTATGGTGTGGGCATATAAGCGAGAAGGTAGCAACCCATCTACTGGGCAAGTTAAAAGTTAAAGAGTAGCGAACAATGAAGCAATATTTAGAATTGATGCGCCATGTGCGTGATAATGGCACAAAAAAAGAAGACCGCACGGGCACAGGTACAGTGAGTGTTTTTGGGTACCAGATGCGCTTCAACCTGCAAGAAGGCTTTCCGCTTGTAACGACGAAAAAGTGTCATCTACGCTCGATTATTCACGAGCTACTTTGGTTCTTGCAAGGCGATACTAATATCAAATATCTTAAGGAAAATGGCGTTAGCATTTGGGATGGCTGGGCAACCGATGAAGGAGACTTGGGGCCAGTTTATGGCAGCCAGTGGCGCTCTTGGACGGGGCCAAATGGTGAAGTGGTTGACCAAATCAAAGATGTTGTTGAGCAAATCAAAACCAATCCAGACTCTCGTCGCTTGATTGTGAGTGCATGGAACCCTGCGCTTCTGCCTGATACTAGCTATTCACCAAAAGAAAACGCAGCAATGGGCAAACAAGCGTTACCACCTTGCCACACGTTATTCCAATTTTATGTACTAGATGGCAAGCTTTCTTGCCAGCTTTATCAACGCAGTGCAGATATTTTCTTAGGTGTGCCCTTTAACATCGCAAGCTATGCACTGTTAACAATGATGATTGCACAAGTTTGCGACTTAGAAGTTGGCGATTTTGTTCACACTTTCGGTGATGCTCATCTATATTTAAATCATATGGAACAGGTTGAAGAACAATTAAGCCGTGAACCGTATGCAAAACCTACAATGCGAATTAACCCTGAAGTAAAGGATATATTCGACTTTAAATTTGAGGACTTTGAGTTGGTAGACTATCAATGTCACCCTCATATCAAAGCACCAGTCGCTATTTAGGAGTTAACATGAAAGCCGTTATTCCAGTTGCAGGTTTGGGTACAAGGATGCTGCCTGCCACTAAAGCTATACCAAAAGAAATGCTACCGATTGTCGATAAACCGCTTATCCAATACGTAGTCGACGAGGCTGTGGCAGCTGGAATTCGAGAAATTGTTTTAGTTACTCATTCAAGTAAGAATTCGATTGAAAATCATTTCGATAAAAGCTTTGAGTTAGAGGCAACCCTTGAGCAGAGGGTTAAGCGACAGCTACTAGAAGAAGTACAATCAATTTGCCCCAAAAATACGACTATTATTCAAGTTCGTCAGGGGGAGGCTAAGGGGCTTGGACACGCAATCAATTGTGCCGCTCCGGTGATCGGAGATGAGCCATTTGTTGTAATGTTGCCCGATGTGTTGATTGATGCCGCTGCCAGTGACTTACGTACAGAAAACTTAGCTCAGATGATAGAGCGCTTCGAACAGGGTGGCTTTAGTCAAGTCATGGTAGAGCCTGTGCCAGAACACTTAACCTCTCAATTTGGAGTTGTTGATCTACACGGTGAAACACTTCCCCCTGGTGCATCCAAGTCAATGTATAGTATGGTTGAAAAGCCACCTGAGGGCGCTGCACCCTCTAATTTGGCTATTGTAGGACGTTATGTATTAAGTAAGTCCATTTGGCCGATGTTGGCAAAAACGCCAGAGGGAGCAGGTGGTGAGATCCAATTAACAGACGCTATCGCAATGATGATGGAGGCAGAAGAAGTACAAGCGTACGCTCTATGTGGAAAAAGTCATGACTGCGGAAGTAAAATCGGCTATTTAAAAGCCATAGTTGAGCATGCTTTACGGCGAGAAGCATTTAGTGAAGAACTATCTTCTTTCATTAAATCAATTATTTCAAAAAGTAAATGAATTACCTTTAGTTAAAAAGGTGAATTTTTGCGATAAAAGCATTTGGCTATTCAAGTTAGCTTAGGTAGTATTGGGTACTAAATGGATTTTAGTTGTAACTCGCTGTGCGTATTCACTTTTTTATTCTTTCCTTGCTCACTCTATTTCCTATGCTATCGGGTTGTAGTAGTCATCAGCACTCAGTTATGCAGCTCGACGAGCAACAACTGGAGAGTGTTGAGCGCCTTAGTCTTTTAGAGAGTGACTTATCTACCTTGTTGAATCTATTAGAGCAACAGGCAAATGTTGTGGACGTTCAAAGCGCTATTCGTCCGGCACAAAAAGTTAAGCGTTACTCTGCAACGCAACATGAGCAATCGCAGTCGATAGATAGCATACAACTCAAGCTTTTTCCTATTTTTAAGCACTCCGCAACGCAATTAAAAAGGCATCAAGCATTATTATCTACCATCAAGACCCGACTTCCGAGTCTATTTTCTGATGCTGAGATAGCTGTAAAAGATTTTAATAATAGAAGCTGGGCAACTATCTCAGGGTTGAAATCAACGCAAGAAGCAAAAGCTTACTGTCGCTTTTTTTCTATACAAAGTGTTGATTGTAGTAGATTATTG
>NZ_JAKEVK010000120.1:0-13985 GCF_022398435.1 Pseudoalteromonas sp. Isolate6
TTTATGTTTTGATAGGAATGTTTTAAACTTATCATCTCATCTTCCATAAAGCCCCATAGACTTACGAAGGAGTTTCTCCATTCCTTAAATGAGTCATATATTTTTTCAAATAACTGACAGTTATAATGTCTAAATAAACTGATATCACTAAATATTCCACAACTTCGCTCAGATGAGTAGGATGCTAAACTATCTAAAAAGTCACTATAGCTCTTACATTTAAAGAGCTTTAGATTACCGCCGCGTGCTTTACACTCATTTTTTATCGTTTCAAGATCGATGTTAAACCGGCCTAAGGCTTCAAGTTTTTGATCCTGCTCAATAATTATCACATCTATATAATTTAGCTTGTTAAGTAATGCGGGAACATGATAACCAGCACCTAAGCCCAGAACGACCAGTGTACTGGATGTAGGTTTCGAGTTTGGTTTAAACCCTAATGCTGACGCAATGTCATGTGATTTATTGATAAATTGTTGATGGTAGTATTGTGTTTCAGCGATAGATAAATTTAGAGAAAGATGAGTTGGTCTATTAAAAAAAAGTTCCACTTGCTCAATGCATTGAACTTTAGGGTCAATGCCATAAAATTCTAACTCTATAGACTTAGCATGTAATTTATCTTGAATCTGTGGGAAGTGAGATTTGTTCTGCGAAATTTGAAAACTTGCTTTCATATATTATTCTAGTCCTTGATATCTAATTACTCGATAAGTATTAGAATTGAGTACCTATTTTAGCATCAAACCTGAAAATTATCCTTCAATTAAATAGAGACGTTACCAAGCGAAGAGCAGCCATAGATGAAGGATTGTAATCTATTCTAGAAGTAGCAGATAACCTTGTAGTTTACTCATTATTTAGTGATACGTTAGCTGGGTATTAAGCAATAGTTGGCATTGGTTTGATCAGCCATACTTTTAGCATGGCCAATCGGGGACAATATATTTGTCTTTTACTCTTCGTTATCAGCAGTTTCAAAGTTCAAACTAAATTGGCCACTGCGCTGTACTGAGAAAATAGCCTTTTGCCAATTTTCTTCTTGATTTGATGTTGCATTTTCGAACAAGCTTAGAAAAAGAACAGAGATTTCATCACTTACTGGTATAACGTGTGCTTGTTTTGGTGTGCTGGTGTCATAGTAAAAAGCGGAACACCTAGGCATATTATCGTCATGGTAGTCCAGTACGAGCCGCGCTTCACTCCATGGCTCTTTAATTTGTTGATATAGATACTGGCCCAATTGTTGAGGGACTCGTCGGTTTTCTTCTCGCATTCTAACTCCTTGTTATTTTGGCGGTAAATGTTGGCCTGGTTTTACTGATGGCTTTAGTATGCACTAAAAATTTGGGGACCCCAAAACCCACCAGTATAAATATGATCGACTGACTCGCAGCATTACCCATGATAACCTTAGTGTAAAATAGGCCTGAAAGTATAAACATAAAGATAAAAATGAAAGCACCGATGTTAGTAACACAACGACTTTTACCCATAGTTGAACTAGCTTATGTCTCTGTCTGCTAATCAATACAGCAACGATAAAACTGATCAAAGAAACCAAAAAACGATAAAATGCTGTTCCGTGGTGATCAGGTATTTCCTTATTCATAGATAAGTAAACTTGCTTTGTTCATTTTCTGTCGCTTTAAAGAAGAGTTTCATAAAGTGTTCGGCAACTCAATTACTCCTTGCAATCATAACGACTCAATAAAATCATGGCATTTAAGCCAATAAATTAACCCTTATTTTGCTAAGAGTCGGGTGAAAAAGTGTCGCTTTTTTCTAGCGCTTGTCTGTCTGCTGTAGTGTGGCCAGATCTTTAGTGACTTGCAATTTTATTCGGTCTTATGAATAGCCCACTTTTAATAAAATTGAGTTGATCAAAGATTGTACATTGATTTTTACAAAAAACTGGCATTTTTCTGTTTGTTTTAGTCGTTCGACCCTTGGCTTTAAAGTTAATTGACAAGCATAGGTATTCTCCAAAGTCGTCCGTTACAAATGTCAAAGCGTTCGGCCGTGAAAAAAGTACTCTGTTGACCTGAACAGATTGTTTCAAAAGTTACATCATTCCCAGCCAAAAGTTCGTCAGGAAGATCTGACTTTGATGCTAAAGTGCTATATTCAATAAAACTACCATTAATACAAGTAGTTAATTCAAAACTTGCTACATTGCTTGTTTAGCTAATACCGTAAATTGCGATCTCTGTGTGCACGATATTTAACCTTTGTTTGCTCGCAGGTCATCACAATAGTCTGCTGGTTTTGGTTAATCATATGTAAATGGTTATTTTGCGTGTAATTATCTGTTATTAATATAATTCATATAATAACAGAGGCTATTACATCGTTAGGCTGGAATGCAAGTGTGTTTTTTAAAGTGGTATAATATTAATTTGATATTATGGTTGATCTAAAAAATTCGTTTGTGTATCGTATGCGCCGTTCGAGAATGTACATCAAAAGTCCAGATGTTTAGTGTGGTTTTTGTTTTCAGGGAAGTGTCTATCTCAACAAGTCGTAAGAAAGCTTAATGCAAACTGAATTACTCATTAAGCTTTATGACTTCCTCTCTGAATGCCTATAAAAAGTAAAATCCCTTAAAAAACATATGTTTGCATAATTTTGAAGAAGATTTTCGAATGTTAACTTAGTATTCAGTTACAAACTGCATACTTGGTCTATGTAATTTCTTGTTAAATAGTTAAATCAAATGTATTTTCACTATTGTACTGGAAATTAAAAAGATTAATTGTTTCCAATAATCTAATTTGGATGTCTTATAATTGAGGCGGATATGGCTAGGAATGCTTTATTTATAATGGTTTTGTTTTTAACTGGTTGTATGTCTACTTACGTTAAGTTAGACGTGACGGCTACTGATAACATAAATTTAAACCAGTTTAACGAACCACTACCTGTGGTATTAAAGGTATATCAACTAACTGATATTCAAGCGTTTAAAAATTCGACATTTGAGCAGCTTTGGAAATCAGACAAATCAATTCTGGCTAACACTTTGGTCACGGTGGAAGAGCGCACCGTAAACCCCTCAGATCGTATTAAAATCGAGTTTGAACAAGCTGAATCAGCCAAGTATGTTGCGTTTGTGGCCTTATTTAGAGACCGAACGGGTGGAAACTGGCGCGCATTTTATGACTTAAATGATTGGCCAGTACCCTTATCTACTTCTCTAGATATTGAAATTACCAGTAATTCTCTCCGCTTACCTGAAGTTGAGGAGGATAAGTAATGCAGCGCAACAACGTGTATAAGCCCGTTTGGGCTGAAGGGCTAATGCTCAGTCAGCAGCACTTGCAGCTATTTGATCAATATCAGCAATCTCAACTAGCGAGTGTACAGCAAAGCCTTAGAGAAAACGCATTTGGTTTGGATAGAGTTGTTTTTGATGAATCAGCATTGGCCAAAGGCGTAGTCAAACTGCAAAGTATTGCTGCAATTTTCAAAAGTGGTCGCCATATCCATCATATTTTTGCTGACAACGAAGCACCTATGTTTGAGCTCGAGGATAACAAAAGCGAATACATTATTAGTGTGGCGCTTGCGAATAATCATTCAGTAAGCAATATCCAAGGTTACCCGCAAACTGGGCAGCTCAGTGCTTATGATTGTGATTTTGTTGAAATGCAAGATGCACATGATCCAAACCGAAAAGCAGAAGTAATGGTTGCTAAGCCCAAACTTATGCTGGTTGAGTACAGTGCAAGTAATAGCTTTATTGAGCAACTCCCTTGCATCAAAGTGGTTCGTGGTGAGCATGGGCAGTTTGAAATTGACTCAAGTTATATTCCACCGTTATTAAATATCAAAGCCCTTGGATATTTAGCCGAGCGCGTAAATAAACTCGTCAACATGGTTGAAGCTAAGTACACGGCATTGTTTACCAACCGTGCCAGCATGGGAATTGTAGAAGACTTTGGTCCAACAGAGCTTAAACACTTTTTGTTATTACAAACGTTTAGCTCTGTTTTTCCTGAGATTAAGCAGCTTAGTAATACAGCCAAAATTAGTCCTGATGCTTTATTTATGGCGCTAAATAAACTGATCTGTCAACTGATCAATTTTGAGCCAGAAGCCAGTAAGTTCGAGCTACCAGTTTATGACCATCAAGACCTAACGCGCAGCTTTGGTTTGATTGAATCTCACATTCAGACTCTGATTGGTTCGATAAGCGCAGCACGCTCGTCTGATTTAGTACTCAGTGCTATCTCTCAGTCTATTTTCGAAGTTCAAGACTTAGAAAGCACGACCTTGACTCGCGGTGAATTGTATATTGCAGCTTTCTATGAACATGAATCTACCCAGTGGATTGAGCTATTTGCAGAGCAGGTTAAGCTGGCAGCGCCTAGTCAATTGGAAATCTTAATTGCGTCAGCGCTTGGTGGTGTGAAGTTAACACACTGTCAGCGTCCACCGAATAGAGTATCGGTTAAAGGTGGTTATGAATATTTTAAAGTCGAACCACACGGAGCTGCTTGGGAACAAGTTGTACAGGAATTAGCGTTAAGAATTTTTGTGCCATTTAGCCTTCAAGGCGTGAAACTTGAAGTGGTTTCGGTGGCAAGTAAATAGTTAGTAGGTAAAGGTCATGGAAGCGTCGAAAAATAAATCTGAACTAGTCGCCTGCATTTCTCCGGTACTTGAGGTGCTTACCTCAATTCGCCAGGGTGGGGCTGATCATCAAGGAGTTGATGGTCTACGCAGTAAAGTCATGGATGCTTTTGATGAATACGAAAAAAGTTGTTATGACGCACGGATCAGTGCATCAGACATGCAAGAAGCCAAATTTGCATTAACCGCTTTGGTCGACGAGCAAATCATGACGGCGCAGAAGCCGTATAGTATGGAATGGATGGCGCGACCTTTACAATTAGAGTTGTTTGGCAATATGCGTGCGGGGGAAGCTTTTTTTGAAAAGCTTGAAAATATCCGCCGTGCAGCGGCACAGCAACGCACTTTATTAGAAGTCTATTTTGTTTGTTTACAACTTGGCTTTGAGGGTATCTATAAGATCAAAGGCGTGGAGCAACTCAAAGCGTTGATGCTGGACGTTAGATCACAATTAGAAGAGCTCACGGGGCCGGCAAAATTACAGCTTTCTGATAATGCAAAACCACAAGAAAGTATGGTAACCAAGGTGGGAAGAAATCTCCCGTACTGGGTTATTTTATCAGTAACGCTCGCCCTACTTGCTAGTATGTATGTTGGTTCAACGTATTTTATTGAGAATCGCGCGAACCAGCAAGTGGTGCAAATTGATAAGCATATTGAAGTCCTAACGCAGTTAGAGAAAACAGGGAAAGCGAGGTAACATCATGTCAGGAGTGAATCGTAGCGGGCTAGTGCACCTAGTCTTAGGATTTTTGTCATCTCGTGCAACGGCTCATTGGGTCGGTATATTCGCAATTTTAACGCTAATTTGGTTTGCAGGTCGGTTTATTGGCCTTGAGGATCAAAATCATCGTTTAATGGTGATGGGTGCTGTATTTGGCTTGTTTTGTCTTACTTTATTAGTTCGTTGGCTGTGGGTGAAGCGTTCTGGCGACAAGCTAGCGAAAGAAATTGCCAACAATCACGCGGGAACAGAAGCCGAAGTCGAAGAAATCAAAGCCAAAATGGAAGAGGCGCTGTCGGCATTAAAAGCGTCTCACCTAGGTGCAGGCTATCGTGGCAACGCTGCGTTGTATGCATTGCCTTGGTACATGATCATTGGTCCGTCTGCTGCAGGTAAGAGCACATTATTTGCAAACTCTGGACTGCACTTCCCTTATTCAAAATCTAATCAACTGCATATCCAAGGTTTTGGTGGTACGCGTAATTGTGACTGGTGGTTTTCAGATCAAGCCGTTTTAATTGATACTGCAGGTCGTTATACCACTGAAGAGTCAGATAATGATCAATGGTTATCATTCTTAAAGCTATTACGCAAATACCGCTCTAAACAGCCAATCAATGGCGTGATGGTTGCGATTAGTGTTGCCGACATCTTGACTTCTGACAGCGAACAGATCCGCGACCACGTTAAACAGATCCGCGCTCGTATTGATGAGTTAATCAACCAACTAGGACTTATCTTTCCAGTATATGTGGTGTTTACCAAGTGTGATTTGATCAGCGGCTTTGAGCCTTTCTTCAATGAATTAAGTGAAGATGAGCGTAAGCAACCCTGGGGCGCGTATTTACTTGAGGAAGATGGCACCAATACCGGTGAAGTGGCAAGCGAGAACTTTTCAAAACATCTTACAGGCTTGTATGAGCGCTTATGTGATCAACGCCTAGTTAAAATGACGCGTGAACGTAACGCCCAACGTAAACAACTGATTTATGATTTTCCCAATCAGTTCAAAGCAGCGTCAGCTAAAGTCGAAGAGTTTATTGACACATTATTTAAAGAAAACCCGTACCAGGAAGTACCGTGGTTTGCTGGTGTGTATTTTACCTCTGGTACGCAAGAAGGTACACCTATTGAGCGCAGCGCAACGAGCAAACTGTCTACATTTAGATCAGTATTGTTTGAGTATCGCCAAGAAAGCATAACTTCTGCGTTCTTTATCAACCAAGTATTCAAAGATGTGTTGTTTAAATTACAAGACCTTACCAGAGGTAACCGTAAAAAGCGCCGCGTACAAAAATGGCTAAAAGGCTTTGCTGTATGCTTGTGTGTAACGTCGGTATTTGCACTTGCGGGCTTATTGGTTAACTCCTATACCCACAATCAGCAGCTTTTAACAACCAGTGATAAATTAACGACTGCTGTTGTTAATACACGTGTAGAAAATCAGCCGCTGGCGGAGCAATTTAACTCAACTTTGTCTCTTTTTGCACACTATCAAGAGCTGATCGGTTATGAGAAAAAGCTGCCTTGGTATTTCTTACTTGGTGTTTACAGTGCTGACAACACCATAAAGCCAATAGAGCAGGTATTACGTCAACGTGTACAAGCGCTCATTGGTGAACCAAGTTCGGAGCTTGTGCAACAAGCACTATTTGAAAGTCACCAAAATTGGATTGCGCTGCTAAGTACAGAAGAGCAGGTTGCTAAACGTATCGAGCCAAAACTACGTGATAAGTACTATCAGGCACTAAAGCTGCAGCTTATGATGAGTAACGAGTTTGAACGTTTAAATAAAGACTATGCCAAGTCTGAATTATTAGACTACACGGCGGATCGCCTAGAGCTAACGCTAAACGAAGACACGCAAGCATTAACAGAGCAACTGTCAGGACTAATCGATTTTTACTTAGCCCAATTAGCGGTTGAGCCTGCACCGCAGCAGCTAGCGATTTGGCAGAGTAATGATTTCTTAGTGAACCAGGCTCGTTCAGACTTAATGAGTGCGCCAGAGCCGATTGCGCTGTATGAGCAGATCAAAGCAAAAGTCACAGTATCAAAAGCCGCATTAACGCTTGATCAAATGATGCAGCAAAACAACAAAACCTTCTTGCAGTCCAAAATCAGTATTCCATACGTTTACACCAAAGAAGCGTGGGAAAACGAAGTATATGACGCCATTAAGGTTAGTGCGAGTAAAGCATTTTCTGGCGACTGGGTTATGGGAACCGAGAACTCAGAAAGCCAAGGCTCTGTTGATGAAGCAAAAGCAAGCGCTTTGGTTAAATCTATTCGTGCGCTGTATTTCAGAGACTATGCCAATGTATGGTTTGAATTTTTAAATTCAGTAGAAATAAGTCCATTCAATACTAGTAACGCGGCGAGTTTAACCCTGGCTCAGCTGTCATCACCAGAAGGTCCATTAGTTGATTTAATGGCCTCAATTGACGACAACGTAAATCTAATTGATTCGCCAAGCAAAGTGATAGAAACGGAAAAGCTAGCTGATCAAGCGAATGCACTACTTGCAAAGTCCAAAAATAACAAGGTTAAAGATGCGAAAATAGAAACCGCTGCGAGAAAGCGTGTGCCTGAACTGTCGAGCCGCTTTGCAGATCTGCGTCGCTACACCGCAAAAGGAGAAGACAACGCACGCTCCGATTATCTTGAGCAATATCTGGGTGCTTTGAGTGCTTTTCATTCGGATATCAAAACAATTGCAGCGAGTAACAACGATGACTATATGGCCATGTCTTTTACTCAAACACTGTTGAACGGTGACAGCAAAAACCATGCACTTCAAAGTGCTTGGGTGGTAGTGGAAAGTCAAGTAAGAGCACTTGACCCTGATACCAAACAAGCACTTGAAAAACTGCTAAAAGCACCACTTTTGGCGAGTGTGCAGACGGTAATGAATGAAGCAAAAGTACAACTCAATGAGCGTTGGTCTAATCAAGTATTTTTAACATACAAAGAAAATATCCGTGGAAAATACCCGTTCAATACCAGTGGTCCAGATGCTGCGGTTGAAGATATTAGTGAGCTGCTGAACCAAGAGTCGGGTGTGTTTTGGCAGTTTATGGCTGAAAACCTTTCTCCTTACCTGCGTTTAAAGCGTGGTGAGTGGGTAGAGAAAACGTGGAATGGCATTGGCATTGGCTTCAAGCCCGGTGTACTAGACAAGCTAACTAAAGCGAGAAAGGTAACGCGTTCGCTATTTCCTCGAGACGGTTCTGAGGTGGGTATTAGCTTCCAAATGATGCCTGTGGCGCAAAAGGGATTAAAAGAAACGTATATTGGCTTTAGTGACCAAAATTACCGTTATAGAAACGAGCCTGAAGAGTGGCGTCGTTTTAATTGGCCTGCAAGATCTGGAACAGAAAAAGCGGTGGTATATGGTTTAGACAGTGAAGGTCGCAGAATCGAAATCGAGAAATCAGGCCCTTGGGCGTTCCTTAAAGTCTTGAATGAAGCAAATGTGCAGTGGGTTCGTGGCACCGAATTTATGGCAACGTGGCAACTGCAAAGGGAAGCTGAAGACACTGCTGAGCCAATTCAAGTTCAAGTCGCACTTAAGTCGAGCAGAAACAGTGGCATATTCAGTAAATATTTTATGACGTCGTTTGCACTGCCAGAATCTTTATTTGATACCAAAGTGAGCGTGGCTTCTAATGAAAACTTGGTGTTGAGGTAATACGGGCATGTTCGGTTTTTTTAATAATAAGAAAGTCGCCAAAGTACCAACGACTCAGCCATTTGGATTTATGGGTAAAAACCCAATTCAAGCGGACTTTATTAAGTTTAACGTTGACTCAAGAGAAGCAATTACACTTGAACGCTGGCTTCAAGAAGGGTTTGCAGACATGAGTCGCCAAGCTTTGGTAAGCGATGGCGCAGCTCAAAAAGAGCAATCAACGCTATTTTTTATTGCTTCAGGTCAGGACGAAAACTGTTTATTAGGGACATTGCAGCCGAGTGAAGATAAAAGTGGAAGACAGTACCCATTTTGCTCGTTTGTATTATCGAGTAATGCGGATTACAAACAAAACCCGGCGTTTTTGTTTAGCGAATGTGGTAGTGCGTTTAAGTCATTAAGTTTAAACCATGAACTTATCAGAAATTGCAGTAGCGTTGAGCAAATGCGCCATAGTGCGCAGGAGCTTAAGCAGGTAAGCGAGCTGGTTTCGCAACCGATCGATTTCGATAAGGCAATGTCTTCACTACGAGCTTCACCGATACAGCGTGTATGGGATGCGCTTGAACTAGAAGATCTAGATCAGCGAGCACAATTAATCAGTCAAGTGATGTCTGCGCTTAAAATGATCAAAACCCAGGGTTGTTTGCGTTGTCAGTTTGGGTTGAAGTTACCGATGCCACAAGTGGGTGAAGATACTCAGCTGTTAGGTGCATTTTGGCTGCATCTCATTACCAATATGGTGGCCGATCATCACTGGCAGCCTTGGTGTTTTTATAACTATGGTCAATTGAGCCAGAAAGCCTCGCTGGTGGTGTATTGCAGGCCTATGCCGGCCTCGTATTTTGCGTCAGTTTGGCTTGAGCACAATAGCTTGTCGACGACTATTAATCTAACGGGGACTTTGCCACAACACCCAGTAACACCACATATGTATGAATTGGCAAAAGCATCAAATATGAGTGTTTTCGATGCGCTAAGAAGTTGGAGTAAGCTATGAGTCAACCACATAAGTATCAGAGCTGGCAGCAGTGGCGTGAAAACTTATTAGCGCCTCTAGGCGGCATGCCATGCGGTGACGATTTAAAATACGAAGAGTCATTTAAATTACTAAAAGCCTCTTCGTCAGGTGTTGCTGAGCCAGACTTCAAAGCTAACTTTATTTTGGCATCAGAGCTGTTAGAAAAACAAACCAAAGATATTCGCATTGCGTCGTATCTAGCGTTGGCCGCGACGAATGAGTTTGGACTTGAAGGTTTGATCCAATCGTTAGATTTGTTTAATCAGCTTTTGCAGCAGTATCAGGCGCAGATCCACCCAGTGAAAGAACGTGCGAGGGCATCGGTTCATACTTGGTTCTTACAACAACAACAGCGATTACTTGGTGTTGCGACAGCGCATAGCGCGACAATGCCAGAACAATGGCCAGAGTTAAAGCGTGTACTTGAACAATATGCAGCAGACTCTGTTGCGATACTTGATGCAGACTCGGGACCACTTGCTGATTTAAAACACTGGTGTGAGCAAGGTTTGGTATCACAACCTGTGATCGCAAAGCCCACTGTGATTGAACAAGAGCCCGTTGAAAAGCAACAGGTGGTCACAGCAGAGCAGCCTCAAGTACAGCAACCTGTAGCGGCAACTTCACAGCCTGCGGCTATTGCCTCCAAGCCCGTTTCTACGGTTGCTATCGCCGCGGAAGCACCACAGTCAGACTCGGCTTATACCGAGCAAGTTCGTAAATTACTGGCTTACGACAAAGAAAGCCAAAATTGGATGCGCGCAATTCGTTTGGCACGTGCAGTGAGGTGGGGGGCGCTTGCGTTACCACCACATGATGGTGAGTTAAAAACACGCTTACCTGCGCCTAGACAAGCGGCATTTGTACCTATCGAAAACGCGCTAGCAGCGCAGAACTTTGTTCAGGCATTAGAAAAAGCAGAAGCCTTATTCATGGAAGGGGCGATGCATTTTAACCTTAATTTACAAAGGCTGACTATTTCTGCACTTGAGGGGCTTAAACTATTTAAAGAAGCTCTATGGATAGAGTTAGAACTCGCGGCAATCGCTGATCAATATCCAACACTCTTAAGTCTTAAATATGAAGATGGAAGTGAATTCTGTTCCTCGGCAAATCGTGAACGAATTGGTGAACATAAATTACTAAGCCAAGGTCAAGATTCAAGCGGCGATGGTAGCCAAAAAATTTGGCTGGACAAATTTAAAGAAGCGCAAGCGCTTGTTGACCAAAACAAGCTTTCGCAAGCACTTCAGCTAATGGAAGGCTTCGCACAGGATAAGTTCGATTTTTCGAAACAAAAGTTATATCAAGCGCGTTTATTGATGCGTAGTGAACGCGCGGATCTTGCCTATCCAATGTTTGAGCAGTTACTTAAAGACATTGAACAGTACCGACTGGATTTATGGCATGAGTCGTTTGCTCTAGAGGTTTGGCGTTATGCTAAGCAATGCAATGAAGTAGTATCCCTAGAGCAAGGGGATGAATTTGACCTACGAGCAACCGCGATAAAGCAGAAAATGCTCGTAACCAAAGTAAGCTCAGCGATTGACTGGGTTTGATTGTTAACCGCTGGGCTTGTAACGGCAGGCGCAACGACTGATTAAATAAGGAAAGACTATGTCTGATACGTTTCAAAAAGAGATCCCAAGGGCGCGGATTAATATAGCGCTTGAGCTGGAAACCGAAGGTGCAACGCAAAAGAGCGAACTACCAATGAAAGTTTTGGTGGTTGGTGATTATTCCAACGGCCAAAACGACAGTGACCTCGCAGAGCGAGAGCGCATTGCTATAAATAAAAATAACTTAGAGCAAGTGCTTAAAGACATGTCACCAAAGGCAAACTTTCAAGTATCGAACAAAATTGCGGGTGATGGTGAAATTGGTATTAACCTGACGTTTGATGATTTTAAGTCATTCGATCCAGAACAAGTTGCAGCCCAAGTGCCAGAGCTTAACAAGATGATGTCAATGCGTAACCTATTACGTGATCTGAAATCTAACTTGCTCGATAACTCAACGCTAAGAAAAGAGCTTGAGCGTATTTTGCAAAATAAACCAGAGCTTGATGAGTTAAAAGCACGCCTAAACGAGTTAGCGCCGCTTTTGTCTGAGCAAGAAAAACAACCGCAAGAGTAAGGACACGAACCGATGAATATGCAAGAAACGTTAAACGTTGAAGCGCGCAAAGAAGAGACGTTGACAGCTTCAGCTTATGAAACAATCTGTAATCTTGTGTCTATTGAGCCGGTTTCAAGCGAAATCAGCATAGATAACTTCCGTGATGCTAATAACCTTGCGGAAACCGACACCAATGAGCGCTTAACTGCTGCTATCAATGTCTTTTTAGATATGGCCACTAATGACAGCAAAGAAGTGTCGCGTATCGACAAGTTATTACTTGATGACTACATCGCCAAAGTTGACAAAATTATTTCTGAACAGCTGGACGAAATTTTACATCATCCGCAGTTTCAAAAAGTAGAGTCGGCGTGGCGTTCATTGCGTTATTTGGTAAATCGTTGTCCAAATAACTCAAACGTAAAGCTTGAGCTACTTGATGTTGATAAAGAAACGCTACGTGATGACTTCGAAGAAGCACCAGATACCACGCAATCTGCGCTCTATAAGCAGGTATATACGGCTGAGTATGACACACCAGGGGGCGAGCCAATTTCGACTATGGTGTCAAACTTTGAATTTGATTGTTCAGCGCCGGATGTGTCGTTATTGCAAGAAATTTCAAGGGTCTCTGCAGCAGCCCACTGTCCTTTCTTAGGTAGTGTTGGTGCTAAGTTCTTCTTAAAAGATTCGCTTGAAGAAGTGTCAAAAATTCAGGATTTGGGCTCTTATATGGAGCGTGCTGAGTTTTTACGTTGGAAGAACTTCCGTGAATCAGAAGATGCACGTTATATTGGCTTAGCGTTCCCACGCTTCTTACTGCGCTTACCATACGGCGACTTAAACCCAATTCGTCACTTTAACTATCAAGAAGACGTTAGCAGTGAGCATCATGAACGTTATCTATGGGGTAACGCGACATTTGCGTTCGCGGCAAATATCGTTCGTAGCTTCCATCAAAATGGTTGGGCGGTAAATATTCGTGGTCCACAGTCTGGCGGTCGCGTTGAAAATCTACCTCTGCATTCTTTTGAGGCTGGTCGTGGTCAAGAAACTAAGATCCCAACGGAAGTACTTATTTCTGAAACCAAAGAGCTTGAGTTTGCAAACCAAGGGTTTATCCCTCTGAGCTATTACAAAAACAGTGACTTTGCATGTTTCTTCTCTGCAAACAGTGCGCAAAAGCCACAAATTTTTGAGACGCCGGAAGCCACCTCTAACTCGCGGATCAATGCAAGATTACCATACATCTACTTGGTATCGCGTATTGCACATTACATGAAGGTGATCCAGCGTGAAAATATCGGCTCCAGCAAACCTCGTCACGAGCTAGAACAGCAACTTAATGATTGGTTAGGTGCATTAGTTACTAAGATGAATAATCCAGACGAGTCTCTAATTGCTACGCACCCGTTAAAAGATGCCAACGTGACGGTTTCGGAGATCCCAGGTAACCCTGGTTATTACCGTGTGAATACGTATGTTGTTCCACATTTCCAAGTGGAAGGTATCGACGTACGCCTCGCACTCGTTGGGCAAATGCCTGGCGAAAAATGAAGGCCACCTGAAGAACCGATGAAGCGTATATAGGGCAGTGAAAGCTGCCCATTATTAAGAATGAAGCCTTAATATAATGAGGTTTAGAAATAGCGGTTTGGACTTTTGAGATGCCAGCTGAGCTTGCGTTCAATAGTAAGAAAAGAAAAAATTTTAAACCGTGTTAGATTGATAAGTTCAACGATTGAAAATTGGTTACTGGTAAAAAATAAAATTTAATATGATTGCTGGTATTAAAT
>NZ_JAKEVK010000121.1:0-13951 GCF_022398435.1 Pseudoalteromonas sp. Isolate6
TTTACTAACTAAACCAGCGACAGGTCACATTTTTACTAACTTACTTAGTAAAATTTTGTTCTGAGTTTATTTTGACTAAAAACCAAAATATGACTAACCTCAGATTTATAAGCACTTCATTCTGCTGTAAACCCCCTTTACACTTTCCATATTTACCCCACTTTTCCATGTAAAACTATAAAACTGATTATAGTACGTTGAAGTTGATACATGACCCCCATTAAGAACTTAATAAAAGCAGTAGCACTGCTTACAGCGATGCATTGCCAGGCTGGGAATACAGTTATCAAGGAAATAGAAGATTTAGAAAAGGCAGGAAAATACACCGAAGCCTTAGTTAAAATTGAAACGGCCAGCGTCAGTGAAGAAGAAGAAACGCGATATCAAGCGATTTATTTGCAGGCCATGATTTATCGAAAGCAGGACTTATACGAGAAATCAATATCTACACTTAGTTATATTGAAAAGCAATTTTTTCTTACCGAAGCACGTAAGTATGATGTATACAGAGAGATAGGTATTAACTATCGTCACTTAAGCCAGCTTGAAAAGGCCGAGTCTTTTTACTTAAAAGCACTCTCTTCAGCCGAAGCAATGAATAAATCAAATTTAGTTGCGCAAACCTATAATAACCTGGGTGTAGTTGCCGACCATAGAAATTTGCTTGCGCAATCTATGCAATACCACTTAAAAGCATATGAATTGCTAAAAGGAACTGATCAGTACGAAAAGCAAGGGGCTAATTTTTATAATCTTGGTGATATTTCTGTGCGTATGGGAGATAAGGAGAATGCTGAGTATTTCTTCCAACAAGCTCTCGTTGCAGATAAAGCTTCAAAAGAATTACGCAACGTCGCTGGCACAGCCCTTCGCTTGGGAGAGCTAAAGTTTAAAAATGGTAAAACGGACGAAGCATTAGCGCAAACAAAAGAGGCCATTGAATTTCTAAAAGAACTCAATGCTAGGGTTTCACTCGCTAGGGCATATCGTAACTCAGCGCTGATCCATATAGCCAAGGCAGACTTAGACAATGCGTTATCAGATGCACTTGCAGGCATTGAATATGCCACTCAAACCAGCTCAACACTGCAACAATTTTACGCCTACCTGACGGAGTTAGAAGTTAGGCTAAAACGCAAAGAAGTAAACAAAGCAAAAACACTACTCACCAAGCTGGACGCTCTAACCGAAATTGAAACGGCAGAGCTGCTGCTCGAAAAATATCATCGCCTTAAAGCGATAACGCTTGCTGCACATCATGAATACGCTCAAGCTTTCCAATTTCTGAAGTCGACTTCAGAACTACAGGCTCGACTTCATGAAGCATTACTGGAAAAACAAGTAAGTACCTATAAAGCCAGTATTGACGCGCTTATTCAATCTCAACAACTTGAGCAAGCCCGCTCTGCACAAGCCATAACCGAGGTTAACTTAGAAAATGCCAAGCTATCCACACAAATGTGGGTGATCACTGCAATCTCGACCTTTTTAGCTGGATTATTTCTAGTCGGTTTTTTTGTCGTCAAACATAGAAATGCGGCGCTAAAAGCAAAAATGTATCAATTGAATATTGAGCATAAAGATAAAATGCTGGCCGATATTTCCCACGAGTTACGCACGCCACTCAGTGTCTTAAAACTCCATATCGAAGCGATGGAACACAATCTTATTGATGACAGCACGATTGCATATGCCAAGATCAACAACAAGATAAATCAGCTAAATGAATTGATCTCGAACGTATATCAATTGTCTCAAGCTGATCATGACGCGCTTGTTATCCATCCCCAGCAGCATGGCGCGAAAACGGTTATCCAAAGCTATGTGTACGATATTGAAAGATTAGTAACAAGTAATCAGCTGCAATTTATCGCCGACATTCACGTCGATGATATGAGTATTTACATTGATAAACCGAAGCTGGATAGGGTTATCGATAACCTTGCTAAAAATGCATGTTTATATACAGATAAACCCGGCAAGGTAAGGTTTAAAGCTGTGGTCAATAAGCAAGGACTATTTCTACAAGTAGATGATAGCTCACCAGGCGTATCTGAGGCCGAGCAAAACAAACTGTTTGAACGTCTGTATCGTGTCGAAGCATCGAGAAGCCGTGCAACAGGAGGCTCAGGTCTTGGTTTATCTATTTGTAAGAGCTTGATTGAAGCGATGAATGGAAAAATCACAGTGAAGTCAGGGAAGTATGGCGGTTTGTGTATTCAGATAAACTTACCTCACGCGGTAGATGTATCAGCATAAAGTACAAAAGGCCAAGCAGATGCTTGGCCTTTTGACTTTCTATGCTTGCTTAGAAACGATAGCTGATATTGCCATACACGAAACGACCATCGGTGTTATATGCCGAAAACGCAGAGTACGGGAAGATCTGATTAAACGTTGTATAACCAATATTACTAACAGTATCTTGTGGATATTGATCAAATAGATTGTTAGCGCCTACTGCAAACTTCCAGTGGTCACCGAGGTTATAAGCCACTTCTAGATCAGTGATCCATTTAGCGTCTAATACTTCATCGCCTTCTACTGCGCTCGAAGAATCTACCGTTTCACCATAGCGTGTGGCACGTAATGTCGTCTGCCAATCACCAAATTGCCAAATTGCAGCTAAGTTCCATTTGTCTTTTGGTGTTCCATCTTCAAATCGTGCAATTTCACGACGAGCAAAGTACTCGTAGCTGTCACCAAGGGCTTCAAGCTCAGCAGGATTTGCTTTTACATGCGTAACTTCAGTGTCATTGATGTTTAGCGCGGCACTTAAACGCAGATCACCGTAGTCGGCAAGATCAAAACTATACGTCGCTACGATGTCCACACCTTCAGTGCGCGAGTCGATAGCATTCGTGAAGTACCTTACACTTTGCGTATTGAGCTCACCCGCTTGCTGCAAAATATTGATGACCTCAGGACCACCCAAGTTCTCAGAAAGTACGATGCGATCGTCGATGTCAATGCGATAAGCATCCACGGTAAATGAGAACGCATCCAATGTAAAAACAAAACCCGCCGTCATATTGACCGACTCTTCCGGCTCAAGCTCTCGAGCACCCAGCGCTTTTGCAGCAGGAGTATCAACAGGGAAGTGACCAACTTCACTCGGTACGCCATTTTCAAATACCGTAGCAATTGATTTATAGGACGTTTGAGCCAATGAAGGCGCTCTAAAACCTGTACTTACTGCACCACGTAGTGAAAAGTTATCCGACACCACATAGCGCGATGCCAGTTTACTGGTGAAAGTGCTGCCAAAATCACTGTAATCTTCAAAGCGACCCGCCAAGACGACGTTCCAGTCCTGCGTTAAGTAGGTATCAAACTCTGCGAATAAAGCGATGTTATGACGAGATTCATCGACAGCACTTGCTGGTGAGAAACCAGCGAGTACTTGCGCACCACCAGCCGCAACGGGATTACCTTCAACATCAAGCACGGTGAGGTAAGAAGCTTCTTCACCGACTTCAATTTCGTAGGTTTCGCGGCGATATTCTGCACCAATAGTGAAAAATACGTCATCCGGTAAGCCTAAATCCAATGCCGTTTTAGCATCAGCATTCACGAGCCACTGTGAATAGACTAAAGCGCCGTTATTAAACTCAGTCGGGCTTGTTACCCCCATCGAAGTATTCAAACTATTTACGACACCCAAAGCGAAGTCATTCACACCATAGTTTGTACTGATATCGTAATCCCACTCACCTTGAGTGCCTTTGACACCAAGCGCAAACGAGTAATCATCTACATCGCTGACGATTTGAGGCAAGAACCCATCTGGGTATACCGCTGTTAGGTTACGACTGTCATTTGCGCGACGATAGAAACCACCGGAGTTACCTTCACGTGTCGAGTAGCTACCAAATGAATAAAGTTCGGTTTCCGCATCTAAGCTGTAACCCGCATTATAAAATAGTGCAAAGTCTTCCACTTCGGCTTTACCAAAACGGTGGTTGTAGCGATCGAATGAAAACTCTCTTGAGTCAAGTTGGTCATTTTCATCACGAGCATATTGCTCTCTTGGATCGAAGCCTGAACGATTAGTCGGTTTTTTATCTCTATATTCAGCAGACAGATTAATAAAGCCATCATTACCTAAAGCAAAACCGATGTTGGCACCAATTGTTGTAGTACCACCATCATTACGCTTACGGTCATCTCCTAATACAAAGTCTAAATCGCCTGCTGCGTTTGCACGAGTTTGTAATAAATCAGGTACACCTGCCATCTGTGTATCATGCTCACCATAGGTCACGCTAATACTACCGCCTTCTTCGGCATCTTTAAGCACGATATTAATAACGCCAGCAATGGCATCTGAGCCGTATTGAGCAGCAGCACCATCACGTAAGACTTCTATACGCTTAATCGCAGCAGCTGGAATGGTATTTAAATCAACCGCCGTTGAACCACGACCAACAGTACCGTTTAAATTCAATAATGCGCCGGCATGACGACGTTTACCATTTACCAGCACTAAGGTGTGATCCGGTGCTAAACCTCTAAGCACTGCCGGACGAGCGTGATCCGTACCATCCGCCAGCGTTGAATTTGGGAAGTTAAAACTAGGTACGAGCGTAGTGAGTACTTGGCTCAGCTCCAGCTGACCTGTACTTTGCATATCTTCTAAAGAGATGACATCTACCGGCACTGTACTCTCAGCAACACTACGAAGACTTCTTCGCGTACCAGTGATTTCGATGACTTCAACACTTTCTTTGGCTTCAGTGTTGTTACTTTCCGCTTGCGCATGAATTGAAATAGTTGAAAGAAGCGCAGCACCGACAGCCAACGAGAGTGGCTTGCGAACAGCGTTTTCCAGCTTGTTATTAATAAATTGCATAGTTTGTCCCGTGAATATGTTGAACGCAGAGTCTGTAAAAGACCGATTATTACTTAATTTAGTCAATATGAAGATAAATCAAGACTGAACAAGGTACCCCAGTAAATAACACAGAATACAGTACGATACCTATTCAACTTACGACTACAATGTTGGTACTTACTTATTCAATACCAGCTTAAGATTAAGTAATCTCATATCAGAAAGGATGCGGATTTTAGAATTATTCTTTCATTGATAATAAAGAATTTTTAGATCTACCTTATGCTTCATAAGACTCTGGTCTGATGTGTATTCACTCCATCTTTACTCCACATTGAAGCGCTTAAATACCAGCATGCAGAAACGGAGAGTACCCATGACACAACGGACGCTAAAACATGCTGAATGGTTGAAAATTGTTGAATCTAGAGCGAACCAACAGCAACTTCAAATAAAGCCAAAAAATAAACTATCGCCAGCTGTGATCTGGACTTTTGTACTAGCCACTATGATTTCACTGGTCAGTGCATGGGCACTTATCACAGAAATGCCTGAAGCACCCATTCAGCAGCTTAGTCAAGAATCCCAAATGCGTATCAATCGCTACTTTACCAAACAGTATATGGTTGGAAGCTGGCAGTTCTCACATTTAAAAACCAGTAAAGATGACATCAATGTGTTTATCCGTATCCCGACTAAACTTGCATTAACGGGACAGGCACTGAAAGGTTATATCGAGCAATCACTGTGCCCACCGGCCAGTAGCAACGTTTGGCGTGATGTCAGCCAATTTGCGCTTTATATGCACTTGTATTCGGATACGCCACGCCACAGCGACTATGCCAAGTGCAAGGCACCTTAATCATCTGATATTAAATTCTTTTATCTTTCGTTCAAAGGCCCTATGGGCCTTTTTTGCTTTTTGGATTTCAAAGGTTATTTCGAGCTGTCGTGATTGCCAAGCTGACTTACCGGCTCGAGCTCAAGTTTGGCTTTTTCTTCGAGTTCTTCGGGTAGCTCTTTGACTACAGCAACACCTAGCTCTTTAAATTCAGAGGCTTGCTTAATTAAGTTGCCTTTACCCATATACAACTGAGAAAACGCGCGTTCATAGCTCTCTTTTGCTTTATCAAGCTGTTTGCCCACGCCTTCCATACTATGTAGGAAGCTATTGAGCTTGTTATAAAACTTTTCAGCACGGAGCGCCAGCTCTCTGGTGTGTTTGCTTTGCTCTTCAAAACGCCATAGCTGTTTGACTATATTAAGACTGGTTAAAAGTGTTGTTGGCGTTGCTACCAATACATTGTTTTGTAAAGCATCCTGATAAAGTGTTGGCTTATGCTTAACCGCCTCAACAAATGCAGATTCCACAGGGATAAACATAATGACCACCTCTGGGGAGTTAAGACCAGGTAAGCGCTCATAAGATTTACTACCCAGCTCTTTGATCCTTGCAGTGATGGCTTCGGTGTGTGCCACAATGGCTTGATTCGCTTCACTATCGGTTGTGGCGTTGATATATCGTGTATAGGCATTCAATGAGGTTTTAGCATCAATTACCAGATGACGAGATTGCGGTAAGTAAACCACGACATCAGGGCGAAACTTGCCTTCGTCGGTATTAAAGTTTACTTCTCGCTGATAGTCGTACCCCGGACGTAGCCCAGCGCTATCTAGCACATTTTCAAGCATGAGTTCGCCCCAGTTACCTTGTGCTTTCTTTTGCCCTTGTAATGCGGTGGTCAAACGATCTGCTTGCTCAGTCATGGCTTTATTGTTGGCTTGTAAGTGCAACAATTCAGTTTTTAATGACGCCCGTTGCTTCAGCTCTTCACTATGAATGGCTTCCATTTTATCTCTAAAGCCCTTTAATTCACCTTGTACTGGCTGCAACAACTGCTGGATTTTTTCTTTACTTTGATGACTAAAACGCTCGCTTTTCTCATCAAATATTTGATTCGCGAGATTGTGAAACTCTTCTTTAAGCTGGACTTTCGCTTGTTCAAGCTGCGCAAGCTGCTGCTCAAAGCTTAGTTGCTTTTGCTCCAGCAAGGTTTGTAGATTGGCCATTTCAACTTCTAACTCATGAGCATGCACTTGAATTTCTTCCTTAGCATCGAGCTCTCGCTGCCACAACTGCTGATATTCAGCGGCTTGCCGTTGACGCTCAGCTAACCTTGCTTGCAATTGCTGCTGTTGGCCATGACTTTGTAGTTGCTGCGCTCTTAATTGCTCAGCGAGTTGCTCGGCTTGGCTTAGTTGTGACCTAAGTGCTTGCTCGGAGGCGAGTTGAGTATTGAGTTGATTTTTGAAAGTGCTACGCATGACCCAAACAACGGGGAGTAGAGTAGCCGCACCGCCTGCGAATAGCGCAAGACTAAACCATGCAGGCGTATTAGAGAGCATTGACCAAAGCATATTGAGATCTCATCGGTTCTTCTGCTTTGATAATACCTTAGATATAAATTTCAATCACTTAGTCATTCAGTGATCTGTTGACCATTGTAGCGATATCCGGCGCCATATACCGACTCTACAATTTTCGGAGATAAATCTAATCCTTTGATTTTCTTTCTGATATTTTTAATGTGGCTGTCGATTACGCGATCCGAAATATCAAAGTTATCCGGTTGAATATAATCAAGAATTTGCTGTCTTGAAAAGACACGATTTGGTGCGTCATATAAAAGTGCAAAAACATCAAATTCAACTTTGGTTAAGCCTAATGTACTGCCATTCAGTTTAACCGTTAATTCTTCGCGATTTACTTCGATAGGCTTTTGATACGCATTGGAGTTTACACAACGGCGTAAGATTGCTTTCATACGCATCACTAATTCAGCAGCGCTAAAAGGTTTACATACATAGTCATCTGCGCCGACTTCTAAGCCCTGTAAACGGTCTGCTTCTGCCACTTTGGCAGTCAGCATCACAATAGGTACTTCAGAAAACTCTCGAATTTGACGCATACACTCTACGCCATCTTGGTTCGGCAACATAATATCCATCAAGATCGCATCTGGTTGGTTTACCTTTACCCAAGGTACAACCTCTGCACCGTCTGCAATATGAAACATTTCAAAACCGGATGCTCTAAAAAATAACAGCACCTGCTCTGCAATATCTTGGTCGTCTTCGACGAGCAAGATTCTTGATGGGGTAGACATAGGATTTATTTACTCTTTGCTTTTAACTTTTTCAATTGCTGTCTAACTTGACGCTTTAATTTGTCTGAAAGCGTGTCATCGAACAGTAACATGGTAAGTATACTAGACAAGTCGTCTGAACTCGCAACTTCATTAAGTAGATCATAGTCTGATTCTGATTGTGTCTCAATAAAGTTTAAGTGTGAAATTGTCGCATCGTTGCAAAGCATAACGTTATCCTAATTAGTCTATGGCGTTTCTCCGTTATAGCTATTAAAGCGTGAGATTATGGAATAAAAATGGAGTGAATGATGTTTTTTTATCAAAAGAAAAGCCAGCTTAATTAAGCTGGCTTATTACAATCAGTAACAAAGGGGGAAAATCAACATATGCTCACTGCATCAACAATGCCACAACAAGCACTATCATAGACCTTCAGCTTTGTTGATTAGTTCCAAATTTTTTTAATTTTTTATCAGCGCGAGCATCTGTGACTCATCAAACTGACCAAGATTAACGCCAGACTCAGCAAACAGAGCGTCAACAAGGGCTTGTTTATCGCGTTGCATCTTAAACACTTTCTCTTCGATAGAGTTCGCCATAATCAGCTTGTACACGAATACCGGCTTATCTTGTCCGATACGATAGGCACGATCTGTCGCTTGATTTTCCACCGCAGGATTCCACCAAGGATCAAAATGGATAACCGTATCTGCTTGAGTCAAATTCAAACCAGTTCCCCCTGCTTTTAGGCTTATCAAAAAGACATTGCATTTGCCTTGAGTAAACGCCTCAATGGCTTTATCCCGTTGTCTGGTCTGCCCTGTCAGCATAGTGTATTTCAACTGTTGCTGTTGACACTGCTCAGCAATGAGATCTAGCACGCTGGTAAACTGGCTGAAGATAATTATCTTACGGCCCTCACTGAGTAGCACAGGCAGGTGTTGTGCAAGCCACTCAAATTTAGCGCCGTGTTGGTCGGTCAGCGATTTATCGACCAATTGTGGGTGACAGCAGATCTGACGTAACTTTAACAAGGCATCGAGGAACGCCAGCTTGCTTCTTTCTACACCTTGTTCCTGAAATAGATTGAGCAATTTGCTTTCTACTTGGTGCTGAACACCTTGATATAATTTATGTTGTTCATCAGAGAACTCTAATTCTTTGATGAGCTCTGTCTTATTGGGTAGCTCTTTCACCACCTCAGCTTTTGTACGACGAAGAATAAACGGCGCGATCAGCGATCTAAGTTCTCGAGCTCGAGGGCGATCTTGCTCCTTTTCAATTGGGATCTGGAAGTGTTGCTTAAACTGTTGCTTGGTGCCCAGCACATCTGGCATCACAAAATCAAGCAACGATTTAAGCTCGAGTAAGTTGTTCTCTACCGGTGTGCCACTTAAACAAAGCTTGAAACGGGCGGATAGGCTTTTTACGCATTTAGATATTTGTGCGCTTTCGTTTTTTATATATTGCGCCTCATCCAACACAATGGAATCAAAATCAAGCCCTTTATAGTACGCCACATCGCGCTTAAGTAGCGGATACGTCGTTAGAATAAATCGCGCACCAGAGAGGTTAGTGAGTGCTTCCTCTCTATTAGAGCCATGAATAATAGTAAGTGGTAAATGCGGAGCGAAACGCTTAAATTCGTCACGCCAGTTCCCTACTAAACTCGTTGGACAGACAATTAAACTTGGCTGTGTCACCAGCGTATTATGCTGAGAAATAAAGTAAGCAATAACCTGAAGTGTTTTTCCAAGGCCCATATCATCGGCTAGAATGCCACCTAACTGATGACGATTGAGGAACTTAAGCCAATTAACGCCTTGCACCTGATAATCTCGTAGGGTGAAGCTCTGCCCTTCGCTGGCAGGGATCACTTCAAGACTTTCTATTGGTTTATCTAGCTCAGCGAGATACTCAAGTAGCTTGTGATCGTCAGAGTCGGTATGAATATGGTCCAATTCAAACAGCTTTTTGGCATACGACAACGGAAATTTAAATTGTGAGCTTGAAAGGTAATAACTAAAACGAGATTTAAGCTCCAGCAATTCATCAAATACGGACTTGCTTATGGCGTAGAACTGCTCACCGATTTCGACGTAGCGATATTCATGGGCAAGGTTGTTAAGCTCATGAACCGGATGCTTATCCCAGTTGAGCGTAACGGGCTTGTCATCTAACATCACCTTTCCGAGCACATGATGTTGTTTATCTCGTTTGAGGCTTAACAGCACTTTTGGTGTAACAACAAGGCCATTGCTTGGCAACTCGTCAACAACCCAACGTTTACCCTGTAAAAGCGGCCTGATCTCCCTGTTAAACCAATGGACTTCAACGCCATCCTCGGTTGGTAATAAGAATTCGTCGCCCTCATGAACAAAACCCAGACCTGTAAGTACCTGCTCTAACCTTGCTAACTGCTTTTTCGTCGCGCCTTTTCCAAGTGGCTCAATTGCAAAGCGAATTTTATTTGGCCTATCTAGTTTTATAAGCTTAGCGACATTAGATTGCTTACTCGCTAACTGCGAAAATCCAGCAGGAGGCGCAATGACATCATCCGTAAAGATATCTTGGAAACGCGCCATCACCTGCTCTAGCTTCTCTGCCGTTATTGTAGGCATAGTATGAAGGTGGGCGATTTCCTGCGCGGTAAGCTCTGACTCTATTCGGCCAACGATCAAGTTCTCTGTATCTATATACACAGGAGGTTCTGTTTTAATCAAGCGCCAATGCTCAACATTCGCAAGGCGGCTTTTAAGTTGGTATTCATTGCCTTCTTGATGCCAATAAAAATCTAGCGTTTGCTTGTGTCCAAGCTCCAAAGGTTGGCGCTGGTTACGATAAAAGCAGCGGTGAGTATGTACCAATTGTGTTAGCGCATTGAAACCCCAAGCACCAAATAGCTCAAAGTGGCCTGGTGTGTTTTGCGAGCGGATCCAGCTAAACAAGCGGAAATCGTTTTCTAGTAAGCCAGCTGGCGCAACTTGGCTATTGAGCTGCTGTTCTGTTAGCACTCGACCCAGAGGGTAAACACCGTCGGGCCGATTTGGCGATACCTTAGGGTTTACAAGGACTTCGTTTGCCCGAGGCTCTAATACGAAGAGCAAGACGTTTTCCGCGTCTGCTTTATCTACTTGCTGCAACTGCCCGAGTTCATTAAACCAATCATTAACCAAATAGGCTTCACCAAAGCCGCCAGAATGTTCGATTTTAAGTTTTAGCAATACTGCAGCAATGTGTCGGCATTTAGGATTATTCGAACAAGAGCAGTTTGCCTCAACCGAAACCGTACCTTGTGATTGGTTTATTTTGATGTGTTGAGTGAAGGTATTGCCATAATTTCCCAATACCTGCGCGTCAATTTGCGCAAAGTTTTCGCTGTGTTGGAGGTAGCAGACTTGTTCGTCTTGTAAATACTCCTTAGCTTTCGTAAGTAAAGCTGAATTGAAGTACTGACGAAGAAAACGTTCAGACAAAGGAAATTGATTAGCTTGTTCCTGTTTGATTTCTTCAAATAAAGCGAAAAGTTGCTCTTTAGATAACTGCGAAGACATTAAATGCACGTCAAAATTGAAATAAAGAGCCAGTATATGAAATTAGTGATTTGAGCTAAAGAGAGAAATGCGAGAAATTCGTTAAAAAAGCACTGGTTGGAGGTCAACTGGGTAGAAAAAGCGCTGAGTTGCTTGATAATTCAACCAACTCAGCAATTCTTGTACGAACCTTAGTTATAGCTGCTTAGCAACTTTTGCAATTGCTCTAAACGCTTATCAGTCAATACTCGATTATCTATTTTCACGGTAACATCACCGCTTTTTAGATTTCTTTGCACTCGAATGTAGTCGTTCTCTAACATGGATTCGACGCGAGAATCGCTACTTCCGAATGTAGTTAAGAATTTAGTGATCTGAACAGCACGTTTCTCATCTGACATCTCTTCTGCCATAAAGTCTTGCGTTTTAAGCGCAGCAATTTGCTCTGAAAACAGGTCAGGCTGCTCTTGCTTTGCAGTAATGAGCTTTTTAGCCGCTTCACGACCCAAATGATTTGCCGTTGGATACAACTGTAATACTTCGACCGGAATGCTTTCATAAGCTTTCAACGCATCAGCAATAGCTGTGTGAGAAACGCCTTCCACGGCTGCGATTTCTCGATACGATCCTTTTTGGCCCTGCTCGATCAAGTTTTGCTTAGTGTCAAAATAAGCTTTACCTAACTCCCAAAGGCTTGGAGCGATGTATTGATCGGAAGATACCGCTAATGTTTTTGCATCTTCGTCACTAAAGTCTTTCGAGCTCAACACCACATAATCTGCTTCGGCCAGCAAACAGGCTTTACGGCGTCTTGAGCCTGATAAAACGTGAAGTTTGCCGTTGTGATGCCAACATAGAGCAGGGTGGAGATTTCGCTTATCTTTTTTAATGGCAGGTAATATATCTGCGACTGCTTTTTCGCTTAATAAAGATTGCTCGCGGCGATTCTGCCCATATACGGTGGTTTTACTCTCAATTTCACTAAACGGCACTACTTCACAGGTTAGTACTATGGTTTTTGTCGGATCGCTTGGCGCAGGCATAGTAACCACGTCGCCTACTTTAGCCTGATCTAAAAGATCGTCGAGACTACTCCCCTCAACCGCAGTAGCAAAAGGATCTATTCGTGTATCATTTTTACGTTTTCTAGCCATTATTAATACCTTTTTATTCTGCTAGCGAAGATTGTGTTGAAGGCCAATTTGAACGGATCAGCATCTCTAATTCATCAACCACATCTTTGATATTTTCTTGCGCTTTTAGCAATGCTTCACGACTTGCTAAACTATCTGAAGTCTTTTGGTCAAAAATTGTATTAAATGATGAAGAGCTCGCCGTAATTGCAGAGCTGTGATTGATTGGATAGCTCATTACTTGACGGCCAAACGCACTACGTACATCTTTAACGATATCACGCTGAGAATGGTTGCCTTTAACATAGTTAGTGACTAAAAATTGCATAAAGTCCCAGCCTTCGTGACCAAGAGCAGCAACAGTATGGTATATCTCACCAAGACGCTTCAGGTATTTATTGTTAGCGTCGAAGTCAACAGCCTCTGGATGTACAGGTATTAACATCGCCGTAGACGCCATCAATGCGTTATAGAACATAAAATTAAGAGAAGGCGCGGTATCTACTAGGATAATATCAAACTCGTCTTGTACGGGCTCTATAACCTTCTCTTTAAGCTTATGGTAATGACGTGTCTTTTCGTAGCTTGAACTTTCCTTTAACTCTGTTGCTGTTTCATGTTCAAAGTAAAAGTCATCCATACCTGAAGGTAGTACACGAATATTTGGAATGTGGGTTTCTTGGAATGAGTTAGAGACAAGATCTTTCCATGTTTCACCTTCATCTAATTCAATGCAATCTCTCATTAGATCACCAACCGTGATCGGTTCATGATCATTCGATGGAAAAAAGCTTGATGATGATCCTTGTGGATCGAGATCAATGATCCCAATGCGATAGCGCTTAATATTAGTTGTAGCTAGTGCCGCAGCGATATTCACCAAGCTTGTTGTTTTACCACAACCACCTTTCAAACTATTGATCACAATGACTTGTAATTTATCGTTAGACTTTCGTTGATCTGCATTTACACCCAGAACATCTGCCATAGCGAAGATATTTGCTAATGTGTATGCATAATGACCGTTTGCACCTTTCTTTATATTAATGGTATCAAAGTCACCTTGGTCATGACGTCTTTTTAGTGTTCTATTATTTACACCAAGTAGATCTGCGGCAGCCTTTTGCGTATAAGTTCTGAGCTCTTTTTCTTCAGTTTTAAGATGAGCTCTATAATGTTGAATACGACCAGCAAGCGATTGTTCAGCTACTTCTGCCGTAGCTTTCAACAGCCGGTACGTTGATAGCGCATTGTTATTTATAGACATACACATTATCCTTTATTTGATAACGAATATTATAA
>NZ_JAKEVK010000122.1:0-13939 GCF_022398435.1 Pseudoalteromonas sp. Isolate6
GTGAGTAAGTGCTTACAATGCTTGTTAGTAATTTAGAAACAATTATTTTATCTTTGATTGGGTTGGTACAAGTTTTGGTACTAAATTTGAACCGATTTGTAGCCAGGTTTGTAACTTGAGTGTAATTTGTGGTGTGTAAAAAGTGCTCATTTAGCATTTTTGGCTTTATTTTGTGGGGAACTTTTTGAGATAGGCTAAAGAGTAGCCTACCTTTTAACTCGTTCGGACTAAACTCGTATAGCTTTTAAGCGACGCAACTTTAATTGTTCTTGGATTGTTTGGCCTTGGTATCCTTCGGCTATTATCTCTTGTACATCAATGTTGCTAGTTGCTAAAAAGTTCTGATTAAGTTTGTCACAAAGCACGCTTAATTTATCACTTACCTTGCTACAAATATAACAAAATCGCGCTAGCTTGTGTGGTCTGCGCCATGCATCAATATTTTGTAAAATATTGAGCCAATCTTCTGCTGCTTTATTGTCTTTGTGTAACAAGGTTATATTTGAAAGTAATTCCTTACTACATTCAATATAAAGATTGGGAACCTTAAATTGTTTTGCTTCATCTAGAGATGACAAGGTGGCACCTGAGTAAAAAACAGCAAGGCTAAACTGGGCGACAACATCAAATTCATTGTTTCCTTCAAGTTTCGAGAGTGCGTTTTGGAATTTCGTGTATACCGTTTTATCCCACGCTAGAATATAAGGAGCAACCAACTTAAGCGCACCTAGCGTTGAAATAGTATCTAGAAAGTGCCCCAGACCGTTATCTTGTATTGTTTTCTCTATTTCTAACCAAATACGTTCTCTTGTTAGGGTTTGTAACTCGCCATGAGCAACCATAGTTCTCATCAGCTGCCAAGTTTCTGTAGCTATTGTGAAATTATAATCTTGATAACGAGCAGCAAACCGAGCTACTCGCAGCACTCGAAGTGGATCTTCACTAAACGCTTTGCTCACATGGCGTAATATTCTGCTTTCTAAATCTTTTTGACCGCCATAAGGATCGATTAGTGAACCATCATCATCTTTAGCTATTGCATTAACGGTAAGATCTCGGCGAAGTAAATCTTCTTCCAGTGTGATCTCAGGGCCGAAGTCACAAATAAATCCGGTATATCCTTGACCGCTTTTACGCTCTGTTCGAGCAAGAGCATGTTCGTCTTTGGTGATAGGATGTAAGAATACGGGAAAGTCGCTGCCGACTTGCTGATAGCCAAGCTCGCTCATTTGCTCAGGTGTGCTGCCAACCACCACATAATCTCTTTCTTTTATTGGTCGTCCTAGCAGTTCGTCTCTAACTGCACCGCCGACGAGATAGATTTTCATTTGCTATTTTCCATTTTCTGCGATTCGAGGTTTTATCTTGAACCGGATTTTGCCATTATAGAGCGCATCATAACAATAAAGAGACAAGTCGTGTATTTACGCTATTTTGGTTTAACTGAAAAACCCTTCTCGATTGCGCCAAATCCTGAATTTTTATTCCTTAGCGAACGTCACAAGGAAGCACTTGCACATTTAACCTATGGGTTGGGTGACGCGGGTGGTTTTGTACTACTAACTGGTGAAGTGGGTACGGGTAAAACAACAGTCACACGGAGTATGTTGGCTCAATTGCCAGAATCGACACAAGTCGCATTTATTCTTAATCCATCGCTATCGGAGCTTGAATTGCTTGCGACGATTTGTGACGAGTTGGGGATCAATTATGACAACAGTAATGCGACGTTAAAATCACTCACTGATGTCATAAAGCATAGGTTATTAGAGAACCACCACAGCGGTGGGCATACTATGCTGATCATTGATGAAGCTCAGCATTTAGCACCAGAAGTGTTAGAGCAGCTAAGACTGCTGACAAACTTGGAAACAGATCATAAAAAATTGCTCCAGATAGTATTAGTAGGTCAGCCTGAGCTACAGCATTTGTTACAGCGTAACGAGCTGCGTCAATTGGCACAAAGGATCACTGCGCGTTACCACTTGTTACCACTTAGCGAATCACAAGTGTTTGCTTATATACAGCACCGATTGCAAAAAGCCGGTTGTCAGCAAGCTTTGTTTCACCATGATGCGGTAGCCTATGTACATCAAGTGACAGCAGGGATCCCAAGATTAATAAATTTGCTGGCCGACAGGTGTTTATTGGGAGCGTACTCGGCCTCACAAACTCAGGTAACAAAGGCAATTGCTGTTCAAGCTGCAAAGGAGGCGCTACCCACTAATTTAGTACCAGTAGCAAGACAAGAAAAGAGTCGAGTGCCACTATTTTTTACAGCTTGGCTTGGTGTGTTATTTGTTGCAGGCTTTGGCTTGGCAAAATTGGTGTAGAGGGAAACATGTCGTATTTAACAAGTGCAATGAAACAGTCGCAACAAGGCGCAGATGCTGAACAGGACTATTTGAGTCAACGCCAAGACGCCCAGCTCATTTTTTATAAGAAGCTCGTCATCTATGCTGGTGCAGGTATTTTATCTTTGGTATCACTTGGTGCTGGTTACTATATAGGTAAGATCACTACTTCAGAAAAAGCACAGTTACAACTGACTTCAGAAGTTGAGCCTACAAGTGAAAGTAAGATAGCGCTTTCAGCTACACTTACACCGGAGCAACCGGTTGCGGAAAACCAGCAAGCGCAAAATGCCCATATTGCCAGTCAAGAGGTAAGTACACCTACTATTGACCAGGCGCAAAACAGCAATATCAATCTTAACTCAAATCCAGAAACAAAAGCAGCTGAGCCTGAGCAGCACTTTCAGTGGGTATCTGTGCAAATTGGCGTTGATAATCAAGGTAAACCTTTATATCAACAACAATTAGTCCCTGTGGGATCTGTTAAGGCGGCTTCAGTCGTGCCACATCCGACTCAAAATACAGTGCAAACAACTCAAGTTATTCAAGATTCATCCCCTGGAGAAATTCAAACGGCAGGTGAGTATGCCGGCTATCGCGTATTTGGTGCTAAACCAAAACAGCAAGATGATGAACTTGCCGGGGTATCGGAGGAGCTGAAAAAAGCGTTTGCCGAGGCGGTGAAGGAAACCGCACCGCATGAAGAACCTGAAGTGTTATCTACCACCAAAGATTCGGCTTCTGCTACACCCATCGCGCTGTTGCCTGCTCAATTGCAAAATAGTATTCCAAGCTTGCGGTATCAAGCGCATATTTATGCTACTGACTCTCATGAAAGGTGGATAAAAATCAACAATAGACCTTTATACGAGGGAGATAGTTTAGGGGCTTTAACCGTTGTAGAAATTACACCGGAGCAAACACGTTTTGATTTCGACGGCATTGAATTCAGTCTCGAGGCAATGGAGGACTGGCTGCCTTAATATCAAGGCAGCATTGAGTGTTTAAAAAACCGGATAAGATCAAGCTTGAATTCTTCAGGCTTGATCGCTGACTCTAGCTCATCGCTTACTTTTTTCGCGCTTAAATCGATATCTTGAACTTCAATGTAATGCATGTGCTTAGCGTGATAAAATACTTTCACGACAGGCTTTAAAGGCGTTTTGGGGTTACTTTGGGCAATAACACCGACCTTACCACTAGTGAGTTTTACTAAGGTGCCCACAGGGTATACGCCAATGCAAGCAATAAACCGGCTTAGTAGTTGTTCGTCAAAATGGTGAGGGCAGCCTTCACGCATTAACTTAAAAGCTTTAATTGGTGTCATGCCCTCTTTATAGACGCGCTCGGCGGTCAATGCATCATAAACATCCACAATAGCGGCCATTCTGACATGCTGTGGTAGTTCGTCCGCGGTTTTGCCATAAGGATACCCGGTGCCATCTAGGCGCTCGTGGTGATAGCCCGCAATTTCGCATGCAACTCGTCCTAGACCTGCATTGAGCACAATATCAAAGCTATATTTTGCGTGTGATTTCATAATGCCGTATTCATCTAAGCTCAACTTTCCAGGCTTATGTAAAATATTGTCGGGAATTTCTATCTTACCAATGTCATGAAGAAGTGCTCCTGTGGTCATCTCTTCGGTTAATTCTCTTGAGTAACCAAGGTGCTTACAGAAAATAGCCATTAAGATAGAAACATTAATAGAATGCTCCAATAAATAGGCGTCTTTTTCCCTGATCCGAGCAATGCAGGAAAGCGCATCTTGATTGCGAAATACGGAGTCAATAAAGCCACTTGCTGTCGCTTTAAAAGCCTCTACTTCTATCGTTTTACCCGCTTTAATATCTGCGAATGCTTTGCTTTGAATCGATTTTGCTTCGTCGTAAAGTGTCACTGCGTGTTGCATTTCTGCTTCAACACTACACTTGGCCTGCCAAGGATCATGGTCTGGTTTATGTGGCTCTTCTATATGGTCATCATGAGGTGGTTCGTCATGAGGATCGTGCTCTGAAAGGCGTTTGCTGGGGTCGACCGTTACCTCTAAAACACCACTCTTTTGTAGCTTTGTAATGCTTGCTTTCGTTCTCACCCAGCCCTTGGTTTTAATCGCAACTGAGCCTGTCTGTTTGGTCACACCGACAACAAACATACCTGGCTCTAACTCACTGATATTAATATTAATCTCTGGCATGGTGGTTCCTTTGGTTGTGTCTTTAAGCGTAGCAAAGCTTGGTCAAATAGAAAGAACTAAAGCGTAAATATGATTGATTTTCCCCCAATAAACCCGCATCCTGAAAGAAACAAAAAGGAGTCTCACTTATGCGCTTATCTCCCTTGGCATTAGGTCTCATTGCCACTTTATCTTGGCATGCAACTGCTAATTTGAAACAACAAGTTGCAGAGTCTATGCCTGAACTTGAATCTTTGTACCTACATTTACATCAAAACCCTGAGCTCTCTTATAAAGAAGAAAAAACAGCAGGGCGTTTGGCGGATGAAATGCGCAGGCTAGGTTATGACGTGACTGAAAATGTGGGTGGTTTTGGTGTTGTTGGCATGCTGAAAAATGGTGATGGTCCAACTGTGATGATCCGAGCCGACACTGATGGTTTGCCAATTATTGAAGAAACAGGAAAGCCATACGCGTCAAAAGTAAAAGTGAAAGATGATGCGGGGAATGAAGTCGGTGTGATGCACGGTTGTGGTCATGATATTCATATGACCAGCCTAGTCGGTACAGCAAAACAGCTAATGACTAATAAGGAAAAGTGGCAAGGTACATTGATGCTCGTTGCTCAGCCCGCTGAAGAAGTGGGAGGCGGCGCAAAAGCGATGTTAAAGGAAGGATTGTATACTCAGTTTGCTAAACCTGATCATGTGCTTGGTTTGCATGTAAGCGCGGCCGTTCCTGCCGGTAAAGTGGCGATTGCACCAGGCTATGCATTGGCTAATGTTGACTCAGTTGACATTATCGTTAAGGGTAAAGGAGGACATGGAGCCTACCCACATACTACCATCGACCCTGTAGTACTGGCATCGCGGATTGTTTTGGGGCTGCAGACCATTACATCACGAGAGATCTCTCCGTTAGAACCGTCAGTGATCACGGTAGGCTCTATTCACGGTGGCTCTAAGCACAACATCATTTCAAATGAAGTCAAGCTACAACTGACTCTACGCTCTTATAATCCAGATGTGCGTGAGCAACAAATTGCGGCTATCAAACGCCTGACAGCAGGTATAGCAAAAAGTGCAGGGTTGGAAGACAGTCTTGTACCTGAGGTTATTGTTCATGAAAGCGAAAGCATTCCATCTACGTATAATAACCCTGAGTTGGCTGAATTTGTAACTAGCGCCATTAAGCAGGAAATTGGTGCAGAAAATGTTGAACAATCTCAGCCGGTGATGGCTGGTGAAGATTTTGGCTTATATGGCCGTACTGATGACAATGTTCCAATTACCATTTTTTGGCTAGGGGGGGTTAATCAAGCGGTATTCGATGCGGCACAAAAAAGCGGTGAGCCTTTACCTTCATTACACTCTAGTAAATTTGCGCCGGATTATCCTATCGCCATCGCGACAGGAGTAAGAGCAATGACCAATAGTGCACTTGCTTTATTTAATCAAAAATAAACTTTAGCTAGCATAGTAAAAAGGTAGCCGCGGCTACCTTTTTTAGTTTTTAGTCTTTGTTTGCTGCTGCAAGCATTAACTCTCTATTACGCTCTAGTTTTACCAGCATTGCATCCGCAATGGGTTTGAACTTAGCGAGCTCAGACTGAGGTAATGGTTCAGACTTCGGCAGTTTTACCGTTTTAGGGTTACGGTGTACACCGTTTACTAAAAACTCATAATGAAGATGAGGACCCGTTACACGGCCGGTTGCACCGACGGTACCAATTTTTTGTCCTTGCTTCACTTTTTGACCTGTTTTCACGGCACGTTTATTCAAGTGTAAGTACTTGGTCACATACTTGCTACCGTGCTGAATAAATACATAGTTACCATTGAGCCTATTGTAGCCAGACTTAAGTACTTTACCGTTACCTGAGGAAACCACCGGTGTGCCTACGCGTGCCGCATAGTCTATACCATTGTGAGACGACACCCGACCAGTCACAGGGTGAAGGCGACGCGGATTAAAGCTGGAGCTGATATATTTGAAGTTAACCGGTGCTCTTAAGAAGGCTTTTTTCATGCTGCGGCCTTCAGGGGTATAGAACTCATCATCAGTATGACGAACCGCACTGTAGCGCTCGCCCTGATTGATAAATTCAGCAGCAATAATTTTACCATTGCCGATTTCTTCACCGTCTACGTAGTGCTTTTCAAACACTAGTGCGAAAGAGTCGCCCTTGCGAATATCGTTTGCAAAGTCGACATCCCAACCAAAAATATCGGCAAAGTTCATTATTTGACGTTCGCTAAGACCGGCTGAAATACCTGCGCTCCAGAAGCTGGAGCTGATCTCGCCACCAGCTGATTTTTCGCGAGTTTCGATTTCTTTACTTTCGATTTTAGTTTCGTAGCTACCCTCGTCGTTTAAGGTCACCAATAAGGTGTCCGTTTTTGACAAGATGTATTTTAATTGAGCTAATTCACCACCATCATTGCTAGCAAAGCTAAGCACTTCTCCCGGGTGGATTTTAGTCAGCTTGCGGGTTTCTGCGTTGGTATTGACCAGATTGTGTAACGTTTTGGCAGAATAACCTGCGCGTTTAAAAATCACGGCTAGACTGTCACCAGACTTAACTTTGTGGTCTTTAAATTCAAATACAGGTTGTTTAGGGGCAGACTCAGGCGTGATGACTGGCGCTGCATCTAATTCAGTAAGTTGCTCTGTTTTTTCTGATATTTTTACTGGCAACTCATAACGTTTCCCAACTTCTAAAGCTTTTCCGTCATTGTCTTTTGAAGCCGTTGCTTTTTCAGAGGGGATCAGGGCAATTCCGACCATCGCAGATAGGAAGCCGATGATGAGCACTTTGTGCTTTTTGGGGAGCTTATGAACCACATGAACCATAATGCGCCTTTTCTGCTGTCAAGAATTATTGTAGATAATATTGCAGGATATACGTAATAAACCCGTAATACCAGCGTTTTGTGCATTTAAACTCGGATAAATATAGGCTAGAATCGAGCGATTACAAGTTATAGCTGTTGGAGTGAGAATTGTGGATTTAGAAACTGCATTTGCAGAGATTAGCCGTGGTGCAGAAGAAATTCTGTTGCAGGATGAATTAAAAGAAAAGCTGAAGTCAGGTAAAAAACTACGTATTAAAGCGGGTTTCGATCCAACAGCGCCTGATTTGCATTTAGGACACACGGTGCTAATCAATAAAATGAAAACCTTTCAAGACTTAGGTCATGAGGTGATTTTCTTGATTGGTGATTTCACCGGTATGATTGGCGACCCAACGGGCAAAAATGTAACTCGTAAGCCACTCACTCGTGAAGATGTACTGGCAAATGCAGAAACATACAAAGAACAGGTTTTCAAAATCCTTGATCCTGCCAAAACCACAGTTGCATTCAACTCAGAGTGGATGGAAAAGCTAGGCACAGCCGGTATGATCAAGCTTGCTGCACGTCAAACTGTGGCACGTATGCTTGAGCGCGACGACTTTAAAAAGCGTTATGCAAATGGCCAAGCAATCGCAATCCACGAGTTCTTATACCCACTGGTTCAAGGTTGGGACTCGGTTGCATTAGAGGCGGATGTTGAGCTCGGTGGTACCGATCAGCGCTTTAACCTATTAATGGGTCGTGAGCTACAAAAAGACGAAGGGCAAAAGCCGCAAACAGTACTGATGATGCCACTACTTGAAGGCACCGACGGCGTACAGAAAATGTCTAAGTCATTAGGTAACTACATCGGTATTACTGACGCGCCAAACGACATGTTTGGTAAAGTGATGTCGATTTCTGATGATTTAATGTGGCGTTACTACGAATTACTAAGTGCGAAAACACTGGATGATATCGCCGCACTTAAAGAAGAAGTGGCGGGCGGCCGTAATCCTCGTGACATTAAAATTGAATTTGCAAAAGAAATGATTGCTCGATTCCATAGCGAAGCAGACGCTGAAGCGGCACATCAAGACTTTATCAAGCGTTTCCAAAAAAATGCTTTACCTGATGAAATCCCTGAAGTCACTGTAACTATTGAGGGTGAAAGCACGTTTATCACTAATTTGCTCAAAGAAGCTGGCTTAGTGGCAAGTACTTCAGAGGCGATGCGCATGATCAAGCAAGGCGCAGTAAAACTTAACGGCGAAGACAAAGTAACGGATACCAAATTAGAAGTTACTAAAGGTTCTTGCGAAATCTACCAAGTAGGTAAGCGTAAGTTTGCGAAAGTAACAGTAAACTAAACAAGCTAATCTACTTGTTATAGCCGAAGAGGTCAGTGCTTTACTGGCCTTTTTTGTGGTTGTTACAACATTAAGCTAGCAAAATTTATAATCACGAGTAGTAAGGCGGAAGTGGCAATAAATAGCCAGCGCATTTGATTGAGTAGTCCAAGCAAATGCTGAATATGTTCAGCAGAGGGCTGCGCTTTTGCACCCACCCGCATCACATCATAACGTTCGCCAAAATAAAAACGTGGCCCTGCGAGCTGCGTATGTAAATTTGCGGCAAAAAAGCTCAGTGCCCATCCCGTATTTGTTTGGCTAAAGTGACGGCCGTAGTATTTAATGTAGTGCCAAGTTTGCTTCGGTCTAAGTAGCAACGAAAAGCAGGTAATTAACAACCGAATAGGCATAAACTCTATAAGCCAAATTACGCGGGAAAGGCTTGCCATAAAACGGGTTGAGGGGGGCATTACTTGCCGCCATGCATGGTCGCATAGCAGTAATAGCTTATAAAATAGCGCGAGATAGGGGCCTGCTGCTAGATACAGTACAGCAATGACAAAAAAATGGCGCAGGGTATTTAATGCGGTGCTATCTATGGCGGCTTTACAAATACCAAGCTCTGTTAGCTTCTCGACATCTCTTGCTACCATTCCTTGCAACACCGCTCTTGCGGTTACTTTTTGCTTTGATTTTATCAGCGCGGAAATACGCTTAGCACGGCTTTCATGGCTAATATCTAAGCATAAAAACAACACCAGCCCACCGAGCCAATTAGGATAAAAAGCAAAGCTAATAATCGCATAAGTTAATACGGTGATGGTTAATATAGGGAGGAAGAATCCCAGTGTGCCTGATAATAGTTGATAACTAGAAGCCGCTTTGGGGCGATAAACTCTTTCGGCAATGGCTTTAAAAACAAGGCTAAGAATAAGATTAGGGTGATAAAGTGTTGATAACCTTACCCCTAGGCTGGCAAAAATCGCCAGTAAGAAGATGATCAGGCCCTCATGGGCCTGAAGCAAGCTGTCGAGCACTAAAGCGTAACCTTATCCAGCTTATTAAGTAGTGCCATCACCATTTTAGAAGAGTTAACCGAAGCGACTTCTAGATACTCCTCGAATGATTGCGGTGATTCTTTGCCGGCGATATCAGATAGCGAGCGGATCACAACAAATGGCGTGTTTAAAGAATGACAAGCCTGCGCAATTGCTGCGCCTTCCATTTCTACTGCTAACATAGTAGGGAAGTCTGCACGCGCCTTGTCGATGCGTACCGGATCGCACATAAATGAGTCACCCGTACAGATCAAGCCAACCATAGTTTGAATGCCTTCAAGTTCATGTACGCTTTGCTCTGCTGCCTCAACTAATTTTGCATGCGAAGTGAACGCAGCAGGCATTTGTGGAACTTGACCAATTTCATAGCCAAATGCAGTAACATCAACATCGTGATGACGTACTTCATTTGAAATAACCACATCGCCGACGTTTAGTGAAGGCTCAAAACCACCAGCAGAACCCGTGTTGATCACGCAATCAGGCGCAAAGTTGTCGATAAGCAAAGTTGTCGCAACCGTCGCTGCCACTTTACCAATGCCAGACTGTACAAGCGTTACGTCAAGACCAGCCAGTTTGCCGGTGTAAAAAGTAAAGCCACCTTTGGTCAATGTTTGCGGGTTTTCCATGGTGTTACGCAAAATGGTAACTTCTTGCTCCATTGCGCCGATAATGCCTACTTTCATCAAAAGATTCCTAATTTGTGGTGGGGAACGCCCCAGTGTCAAAATTGCTTTTATTATACGAAAGGGGTTTTGATAGGTAAAACAAAAAACGGGCTGACGCCCGTTTTGCTAGATTTCTGCCAACTGAGTTGACTGTGCTTTTGCCTGTGAAGGTGACAGTACCGCAGGTTTGTAGGTGCGGTTTCTGGTTTTCTTTGGCATCTCCACTTTTTGGCCAAGCTTGAATAGGATTGCCGCACGAACCTCAGCACTTTGGTAGCCACTTTTGATTTTCATGCGAATGTGTGGAATACCCGCAGATTCCAGAGCGCCACTGACAAACCAATCTTTTTGTGCTTTATGGCCGTTTTTATTGGCGTTGTTAACTAAATCAACAGCGGCAACAATTTTCAGTGTCTCTTTATCTACCAAGACATAATCCAGCTGTTTGTTCTTAGCTTTAGTTACCGCGGCACGACGTGCTTTTGGAGAGATCCCCGGTTTGCACTCAATCACATCAATGAGTTTAATGCGGCTTACGATTTTATATCTATCGCCAACAGCACGTTCCAATAAATGTAGAAACGATGCTTCAACGGTAGTAAAAACTGATTCTTTACGATTAAACGGATAAGGATTGCCACCCACATCGGTGTACTTAGAAGCGACAATGGAAGCAACGACCACTAGAGCCAAAATAGCAAGCAACGCAAATTCCATACAAAACTCCAAATCAAAAAAATGACATCTGTGATTTTATAAGCAATAGCTGTGCCAAAAGAGTGCTTGAATTAGTGGGTAGTTAACATTAAATCGGTTAATAAGTATTTGGGATAGGGAGAGAAAAATAAAGTGCTTTAAGTTGTTTATACTAGGCAGCGATATCTTACAGGAGGGCTGCCTAGTACTGGATAATGGTATTAGCTCGCGTTATTTGTCTTCTTTCAGCACGTAGATCTCACCATCAAAACTACCTTGAATGGTCAATCCTTGCCCTGCCAGTTCCTTGAGATATTCAATATGCTCTTGGGTAATATGTTGACCCGGCACCAAAAGCGGAATACCCGGAGGATACGGGGTGACTAAACCTGCACAAATACGGTTGTTGCTCTTGCTAATAGGCACAGATTCACGCTCGCCGTAGAAGGCATCGCTAGGAATACAAGCAAGGTCAATTGCGGGTAAATTCTCAGGCAAGCGCGAGCGTCGCGTTGACTTCGATAGTTTTACCTTGCCGCCATCAAGCTTCTTTAAGGCATTGTATAAGCGAATGATCTTTGAGCGTGTACCACCCAAGGTTAGTAAGACTAAGATAGTACTGTGGGTGTATTTCTCAATCTCCAGCCCAATTTCGTCCAGCAGAAACTTATGAATATCCTTTAATGAGTATGGAAGTTCACTAATATCGATGAGGATTTTAAGTGGATCATGACCCATATTATCGCCACTAAAATGTGGGAATATGTTCATAAAATCTTGCTTATCAAGCACTTTAATATGTTTGAGCGAGGACATCTGCTGTTTAAACTCTGCAACATGGTTCAGCAGCGCATTGAGTAACTTATAGCCTTCCATCTCCAACTGCTTTTGGCACACATCCAAAGACGCAATAAGCTGGTATTTGGGCGAGGTGCTGGCGTAGATACTGTAAATCTCACGGAAAAAATCAGCATCAAAATCAGGGTCGTTAATATGGATATAAGACGCCTGCGAAAATGCCGATACGACTTTATGCGCCGAATGAGTGACATAATCTGCACCTGCATGAATGGCGGAATAATGGCGCAAGCTAGGGTGAAATAGCGAGTAAGCAAACCAAGCTTCATCAATAAAGACTTTGATGCCATGCTGATGGGCAAATTCTACGACTTGTTTCAGGTCGCTCAGCAAACCATCATAGGTACAGCCTGTGAGCACCAGTAGTTTTGCATCGGTATTTTGTTCTATCGCTTGCTTGATATCAGCCAGTGAGGGCGGTGCGAATATGCCATATTTTGGATTTAAAATACTCGATAAATAGATAGGGAAACTGGCCGATTGCAAAATGCCGTAGTGCACTGACTTATGACAGTTGCGGTCGATGATCACCTTATCGCCTTTGCGAAGTAGGGTTTGCAAAATGATTTTATTCGAGGTGGACGATCCATTAGTTACAAAGTAGGTGCGTTTAACCTCAAACGTTGCCGCTGCAGATTCCTGAGCGCGGCCAATGGTATTGGTGCTGTCTGACAGTGAACCTAGCGAATCAACCGATACAGACAAGTCTCCGACAAATACATTACGGCCATAGAATTGATAAAAATCTTTGATATAAGGAGAGTTTCTAAAGCTCGAACCGCCGCTGTGACCCGGAGTATGCCAGGAGTCGTTCGCTTCGCCGACATAACTGCGATACGCGGTCCAAAATGGCGTCTCGGCTCTGTCATCAAAGTCATTGATCATATATCCCAAAATGGCTTCAGGGTCTGAGATAACTTCATCTTTAAAGAAGAAAGATTCGATTTCCTCGGATTCGTTGACTATCTCAAGCCCTTTAGTGTCATCGCCAATAACGTAAACCGGTAATTCTAGACGAATACATTTTAATTGCTCGATAAAGCGACTATAGGTTTGCTCGCCACTTTTGTTGTGCACATCCCAACTCAGCACGACAGCTTGAATATCACCATCTTCAGTGACATGCTCCAAGGCTTTTGAAAGTTCGAGGCATTCAATAATATCGATTTGAACATCCTCTCGCTCAAAATTAGGGATCGTTTTTGATAGATTGCTCGAGAGCGCTTGTAATACGGCCGGCTCTTGCTCTATTAACAAGATACGAAGGACAGGTAGCATAATGATATTCGCATTAAAATTTAAAGACTTTCATTAGCATAAAGAAAGCGCAGTGATTTGTGAAATCAATACTTTGAAAATGTTCCAGAAATTGTAAAACGGATGTAGGGCGATTTTACATCGCGATTTAGTAAAAGCCCTCCGCGTAAAGCGGATCCCACCAGAGGTTATGTATCGCGTCTAGGAGATGCTTTACGCAGCGATCTGTGTTTCCAGATAATTCAACGAAACAAAAAAGTAGCAACAATCCCCATAAATAAAAGTTGTGCTTATGCTAAAACAAAGATTAACTATCAGTCTTCTCTTTAAACTCACATAAGTCTTCAATAATACAGCTACCACACTTTGGTTTACGCGCGGTGTGCACATAGCGGCCATGGAGAATAAGCCAGTGGTGGACATCTACCTTGAACTCTTTTGGTGCAACCTTTACCAGCTTTTGCTCGACTGCCACCACATTTTTATCCATAGCAAACTTGGTGCGGTTGGAGACGCGGAATATATGGGTGTCTACAGTAATAGTCGGCCTGCCGAAGTATAAGGAAAGTAGATAACTAAGTTCGTAATCACCTGCTTTAACTGTATGAATATTGTCAATTTTTTAATAAAAATATACACTAAGCCGCTTTGAAGATATAAACCGGATTTGCACACTATTTACTTAC
>NZ_JAKEVK010000123.1:0-13672 GCF_022398435.1 Pseudoalteromonas sp. Isolate6
CATTAATTATTTTCAGTATATCTAGCTTTGTAGAAGCAAGGGCTAGCTCAATTTGCTCTCCATCACACATAGAAATCGCACTCAAGCACTTTAGCTACTGTCAGCCCTCAGAGCAGGCAAATAAAGTTTCATTCCAAACTTTTACTAACGATACCTACTCAGTTGTGATTAACGACAACTCTTCTGAACTAACGTTAAGCTGGATAACTGGCGCTATCGCACTTGCTGGTCTACCGAACAAGTATGATTTAACACCTCTTGAGTTTATGACACGAGCTTTCAATGGCACGTTTGATATACAGAGTGAAGACATGCAGAAAGTCAGTGCTGAGCTTGGCGTTATAGACGAAGCAAATGTATTTACCGCTACTCACGGAGCAAAACATATTTTTTCTTCTATCAGACCTTCAGGAGTTCAAACTGCTTACATTTTGCAGCCCAACAGTGATTGGTTATTAAGGCTAGATGGCAAATTTGATATTAATACATTGATGTATGTCGTCGATAAGCTAACACTGATGAGATAATCTCGGCACTAAACAATGAAGCGTGCAGTAATACCAATTTATCCTAATACTTGCTCCTTCAAAAATATCACTTAATTAAGTAAATTGGTGTAACACGCTCAGTGTAGAGAACAAAGATTAAAAACCAACACCTCCCATGGCGTGCTTAAGCACTTCTTTCTTTAACGGCCCAGCTTTATTCGCCACATTCAGAGCCAGATTTCTCAAATGCTTTAACGGTGTTACTTGATTCGAAAAGCCAAAATAACACGCATCCATCATACTCATCATCAAGAGATTGTCTTTCCTACGCTTTGACTCGTAGTGATGTAGTGCACTGATGTCACCAATATCTTCTTTTGACTCAATCGCTTCAGCAAGCGCCGCTACGTCTTTAAAGCCAAGGTTTACTCCCTGCCCTGCTAATGGATTAATGGTATGAGCTGCATCTCCTACTAATACCACTCGTTCGCTCACGTACTGGTTGGCATGCTGCCTTGCTAAAGGAAAAACCGCCACTTCTTCAATCTCAAAGTCACCGGGTAGCTCAAAAAATGCAGCTTTTACTTCTTGTTTTAGCGCCTGCTTATCTAGTTGCTTAAGTAAATTGAGTTTATTGCCGTTGTCATACCAAATCAGATTGGCATACGGATACTGCATAGGTAAAAAGGCAATGGGACCTGATGGCTTAAATTGCTGCCATGTTTTTTCTTGTTGCGGTGCGTCGAGTTTAATCAGCAGCCCCATACAATGTTGCTCATATTGCCAGCCTGTCACGCCTATGCCACTCATTTGTCTGACGATGGAGCGACCTCCATCAGCTGCAATTAATAAATCGGCGGTAAAAGATGCAGCTTGATACTCAATCGTCACAGAATCATCATTATGAATAATGCGCTTTGGGCTCCCCTCAGGTGAAACCACCTTGATATCAAATTCCTCGAACTGCTGCCACAAAGCAGCTTGAATGAGGTTATTCTCAATTAAGTGGCCTAAGTGCGAGGCGTTTAGCGCTTCACAATCAAATACTAATTGTCCAGGCTTATCCTCATAGGCTTCTAGCTGCTTGTAAACCGCGGCTCTGGTGTTTCTTAACACAGGCATAGCACCGAGCTCATCTAGTAACTGCTCGGAAAAGCGATTGATAGCAGAAACGCGAATATCTACCTTATCACTTGAGAGTATTGCACCTGGTGAGATGGGAGAATGTTCAATAATGGTTACATCAACACCTTGCTTCGCTAGCTTAACGGCACACGCCGCACCAACCATGCCACCACCGACTATCAGAGCCTTGTTTTTCATGCCATATTCCACTTAATTGAGTCTGTACGCATTGTAACGCATATAAAAACAGATGTTTGCTTAAAACACTCTGTATTGATCCACATTTTGAAAGTTAAAATCTATACTTGGCTAGACAAGATAGGTCATATAAAATACGCGTCCTTTAGGCATAATGATATCAATTCAGCATCGCCTGCACGAGAAACGCGTAGTGCTAAACACCGAGTTGTAAACGAGGCAATATTTAAATGAGTAAAAAACTGCATATTAAAACCTGGGGTTGTCAGATGAACGAGTACGACTCCCAGAAAATGGCGGATCTTTTGGATTCAACAAATGGCTATCAGCTTACAGAAGAAGCTGAGCAAGCTGATGTGATCCTACTCAATACTTGCTCGATTCGTGAGAAAGCACAGGAAAAAGTATTCCACCAACTTGGTCGTTGGAAACTACTAAAAGACACAAACCCTGATCTTGTTATTGGTGTTGGTGGCTGCGTAGCATCACAAGAAGGCGACACCATTCGTCAGCGTGCGCCATTTGTTGATATCGTGTTTGGACCACAAACATTGCACCGTCTACCAGAGATGATCAAACAGGTGCAAAGCAAAGAAGGCTCCGTTGTCGATATTTCATTCCCTGAAATCGAAAAGTTTGACCGTTTGCCAGAGCCAAAGGCTGAAGGCCCGAGTGCATTTGTTTCGATTATGGAAGGTTGCTCTAAGTACTGTACTTTCTGTGTTGTACCCTACACGCGTGGTGAAGAAGTAAGCCGACCTTTAGATGATGTGATCCTTGAAGTTGCTCAGCTTGCGGAGCAAGGTGTGCGTGAAGTGAACTTGCTTGGCCAGAACGTAAATGCTTACCGTGGTGAAATGCACGATGGTGAAATTTGTTACTTCTCTGACTTAATTCGCTACGTTGCAGCAATTGACGGTATTGACCGTATTCGTTATACAACATCTCACCCTGTTGAATTTACACCAGATATCATTGAAGCCTATGCGGATGTGCCAGAGCTTGTTGACCATTTACACCTACCAGTGCAAAGTGGTTCAGACCGTATTCTAAACCTAATGAAACGCGGTCATACTGCGCTTGAGTACAAATCAACAATCCGCAAGCTACGTAAGATCCGTCCTAACCTAAGCATGTCTTCAGATTTCATCATTGGCTTCCCAGGCGAATCAAACGCAGACTTTGAAGCAACGATGAACCTGATTAATGATATCGGTTTTGATATGAGCTTTAGTTTCATCTACTCAGCGCGACCTGGCACGCCAGCAGCAGACTTACCTGATGATGTTGCAGAATCAGAAAAGAAAGAACGTCTATACATCCTACAGAACCGTATCAACCAAATGGCGCAGGATATTAGCCGCAAGATGCACGATACCGAGCAGCGTATTTTGGTTGAGGGCCCATCGAAGAAAAACCCAATGGAACTGCGTGGAAGAACCGAAAATAACCGCGTTGTAAACTTCGAAGGTCCACACTCAGTGATCGGCCAATTCGTCGACGTACGTATTACTGAGGCGTTACCAAACTCGTTACGTGGTGAGCTTATCCGTACTGAAGCAGAAATGGATTTACGTCGTGACGTAAAACCGTCGGATATCTTAAATAAAGCACCACAAGAACCTGAAATTAATGAATTAGGTGTTGGTACTTTTACCCCCTAGCATTTTTAAATTGTGCGCTAGCTTCGGCTAGCGTCGTTTTTATAGGAAGACATTTTGAGTAATCAGATAAAGAATATAGAAATTTACTTAGAACCCGCAGATAATCACCGCCTTTCTTCACTATGTGGTCCGTTCGACGAAAATCTAAAACAAATAGAACGTCGCCTTGGAGTTGAAATCGCGCACCGTGACAATTGGTTTAAAGTGACCGGACAAGCGGTAACGGCAAAAGCAGCTGTGGATATTCTAAAATCTCTATATGTTGATACTCAGCCTGTGAAAGGAAAAATGACAGAAATTGAACCGGATCAGGTTCATCTGGCTATCACAGAAGCGAACGTACTCGAACAAGACGCCCCAACCGTATGGGACAAAGAAGTCTATATTAAGACTCGTCGCGGTGTGGTTAAGCCTCGTAACCCAAATCAGAGCCAATATGTTGCTAATATCTTAACTCACGATATTACCTTTGGTGTTGGTCCTGCTGGTACTGGTAAAACCTATCTTGCGGTTGCAGCGGCGGTTGATGCGCTAGAACGCCAAGAGATCCGTCGCATCCTCCTCACTCGTCCAGCGGTTGAAGCTGGTGAAAAACTGGGTTTCTTACCGGGTGATTTAACACAAAAAATCGACCCTTACCTTCGTCCTCTTTATGATGCCCTATTCGAGATGCTTGGTTTTGAAAAAGTTGAGCGCTTAATCGAAAAAAATGTCATCGAGGTTGCACCTTTGGCATATATGCGTGGTCGAACACTCAATGACGCGTTTATTATCTTGGACGAGAGCCAAAATACCACGACTGAACAAATGAAGATGTTCCTAACGCGGATTGGCTTTAATTCAAAAGCGGTGATCACCGGTGATATCACACAAATCGATTTGCCTCGCGGTGCGCGCTCTGGACTTCGCCATGCAATAGATGTGCTCAATGATGTAGAAGAAATTTCATTTAACTTCTTTAAATCTCACGATGTAGTTAGACACCCAGTGGTTGCTCGTATCGTCGAAGCATACGAGAAGAAAGAAGAACAAGAGCGTCTTGCTAAAGCTGAGAAGCATCAAGCGAAACAGCAACCTTCTGAGGAATAAACCATGGACTTAATGCTAGATTTGCAATTGGCTTGTGAGTTTGACGACTTGCCTTCCGAAGCACAATTCCAATTATGGGCAGAACATGCATTAACGCAATTTCGCGAAGAAGCAGAATTAACTATTCGCATCGCTGACGAGCACGAAAGCCAAGAGCTCAATAGCCAGTACAGAGGCAAAGACAAGCCAACCAACGTGTTGTCTTTCCCATTTGATGCGCCACCGGGAATTGAGTTGCCACTTATTGGTGATTTAGTTATCTGTCCCCAAGTGGTATACCAAGAATCCATAGAGCAAGAAAAGACCTTTCATGACCACTTCGCCCATATGGTTATCCATGGTTGCTTGCATTTACTTGGATTTGACCATATAAATGAACAAGACGCGGTAGAAATGGAAACAATAGAGAAGCAAATTCTCGCTTCTTTGAATATCGCAGACCCTTACAGAGACGATTGTTAAATTAACGGAGCAGACACAACTAATGAGCGACGATAACTCGCAAAGTAGTCAGGGTTCTTCTAGCAAGACCTGGCTGGGACGCATCACACAGATGCTGCAAGGGGAACCCCAAAATAAAGAAGAACTGGCTGAAGTCATCGCTGATGCGCAAGAGCGCCAGTTGATTGACCCAGAAACCAAAGACATGATGGAAGGTGTACTCAGCGTTTCAGAGCTGAAAGTTCGTGACATCATGATCCCACGTTCGCAAATGATTACACTTGATGTAGATGAGCCGCTCAGTGCTCAACTCCCTATGATGGTAGAATCTTCACACTCGCGTTTTCCTGTGATTTGTGAAGACAAAGACCATGTAGAAGGCATCTTACTTGCCAAAGATCTCTTACCTTTGATTTTGCGTGAAGAGAGCGATTTGCCAAGTATCCGCGAATACCTTCGTCCCGCAGTGGTCGTGCCTGAAAGTAAGCGTGTCGATACTCTGCTCAACGAATTCCGTCAAAAACGCTACCATATGGCCATCGTGATTGATGAATATGGCGGTGTGTCTGGACTGGTTACTATCGAAGATATTCTCGAAACCATTGTTGGTGAAATCGAAGATGAACATGATGACGACGAAGAACAACAAGATATTCGTCAGCTATCCAAACATGTTTATACCGTGCAAGCACTCACGCCGTTGGATGAATTTAACGAATTCTTCAAAACCAGCTACGACACCCAAGAAGCAGATACCATTGGTGGTATCATTCTTCATGCATTTGGCCACATGCCAAGCCGCGGTGAAACCATAGACATAGATCCCCTTCAGTTTAAGGTAACTAACTCCGATAACCGGAGGATCTTACAAATTCAAGTAAGTGTACCTAAATCTGAACATGTTGAAGACTCTAGTATCTAACCTGAGTAATCTCGCAAAAGATAAGTTTGCATGGCTGGCACTCATTTCTGGCTGTGCACTTACTTTTGCTTATTCCCCTTTTGGTTTTTGGCCTATCGCTTTTGTTAGCTTGATTATAGCGGCTTGGCTTACCGATAAACCTACCCCAAAGCTCGCGGCCAAATATGGCTTTTTATTTGGCTTTGGCTGGTTTGCACTTGGCATAAGCTGGGTGCATGTCTCTATCGCTGAATTTGGTGGTTTACCCTTACCTGTCTCGGTGCTGTTGATGGCATTGCTATGTGCTTATCTTGCCATCTACCCGGCATTGGCATTTGCTTTTGCCAGCTACTTTTCTCGCACCCCATGGCAACGGGTGCTGGCACTTGTTGCGGGTTTTGCCATTACCGAGTGGCTGCGAGGTCACATGCTCACAGGCTTCCCTTGGCTTAGTTTTGGTTACACGTTAACTGACTCGCCATTGAGCAGCTTAGCCCCTTGGATCGGTGAATTTGGCTTAACATTACTAGTTATTTTAGCGACAACAAGCCTTTACTATCTACTTAAACAACGTGCGATTTATCTCGCTATAGCCTGCTTTGCTGGCATTGCAGGTCTATACAGTGTGCCAGTCATTCAAGGCCCATTGAAATACTCGGGAGATGAAATCACCACTTTGCTTGTACAAGGTAATATCAAGCAGAGTCTGCGCTGGGAGCCTGAGCAGTTTTGGCCGACCATGTCTAAATATCGAGATATGACTAGACCTAACTGGCAAGGCGTTGATTTAGTGGTGTGGCCGGAAGCTGCTATTCCTGAATTTGAAGATATCGCCTACCCATTTTTAGAAGGGCTGGACAAAGCCGCCGCGTTTAATGGCACAGCGCTGATAACGGGCATTCCCGATTATCAGTTTGATACCAGAACCGCGTACAACACGCTGATCACGCTTGGTAAAAAAGAAAAAGAAGACAGCGAAGGGCAATATCACTATCTGCACAAAAACCGCTACCAGAAGCACCAATTGTTGCCTATTGGTGAGTTTGTACCGTTCGAAAACCTATTGCGCCCTATAGCGCCTCTTTTTAACTTAGCGATGTCGTCATTTACTCGAGGTGATGCGGTACAACCAAACCTACTTGCGAACGGTTTGCATGTGTTACCCGCTATTTGCTACGAAATCGCGTTTAGCGAGCTTGTCAGAGGTAACTTTACCTCTGAGTCAGATATTCTTTTTACTGTGAGTAACGACGCCTGGTTTGGAGATTCCCACGGCCCGCATCAGCATATGCAGATCGCTCGGATGCGTGCCTTAGAATTACAGCGCCCATTAATTCGAGTAACGAATAATGGTATCACTGGTGTTTACGATCCACTTAGCAAAGTTCAGCATGCCATTCCACAATTCGAAGCCAATATACTGAAAAGTGATGTAAAACTCATTAGTGGAGTGAGCTGGTATGCAGAGCATGGTAATCGCCCCGTCTGGTTTATTGTCGCTTTTATTATGCTGATACTCACCGCTGCAAAGGTAAAGCCCATAATGCTTAAGCGATTTGAACGCAACTTTTTGTAGTTGCGGTGATGTACCTATCGCGATGTGAAATCGCTCCTACACGTAATTTATAACCTATGATGGGAGCCGCTTCACGCGGCGAGCTTTTGTGCCATATCGCGATGTAAAATCGCTCCTACACGCAATATAATATCTGGTAGGAGCCGCTTCACGCGGCGAGCTTTTGTGCCGTATCGCGATGTAAAATCGCTCCTACAGGCAATATAATATCTGGTAGGAGCCGCTTCACGCGGCGAGCTTTTGTGCCGTATCGCGATGTAAATTCGCTCGACACGCGATATATAATCTCTGGTAGAAGCCGCTTCACGCGACGAGCTTTTGTGCCGTATCGCGATGTAAAATCGCTCCTACACTCAATATATAACCTCTGGTAGGAGCCGCTTTACGCGGCGAGCTTTTGTGCCGTATCGCGATGTAAAATCGCTCCTACACTCAATATATAACCTCTGGTAGGAACCGCTTTACGCGGCGAGCTTTTGTGCCATATCGCGATGTAAAATCGCTCCTACACTCAATATATAACCTCTGGTAGGAGCCGCTTTACGCGGCGAGCTTTTACTATATCACAATGTGAAATCGCACCGAGTATATGACCTCAGGTTAAGAGCAGGTTTTTGTTATTACTCACAAGGTAGAATCACACTCACTTTCAGGCCACCTAAATCGCTGTGTGCAACTGTAATACTGCCGCCATGCAATTCAACCAACTTTTGACAGATTGATAAACCTAAGCCAGAACCACCAAGGTCTCGGCTTCGAGACTTGTCGCACCGGAACAAACGTTCAAACAACCGGCCCAACGCTTCATCGTCCACACCGGGGCTCGAATCTTCAATAACACATTGAATACGGTTGTGCTGATTTTGATAGCGAATTTCCACAAAGACTTCTCCAGGCTTGTCGGTATAATTCACACTATTACGAGCTAAATTATTGAATATCTGAGCGAACCTAGTCACATCAATGTCGATCTCCAGCGTATCAGGGAGTTCAATATTGGCATTAAAATCAAGTCCTTCATCTGTCACGAAGTCATCAATATCTTCAACAAGGCCAATAAATGTGTGCTTGGCATTTACGCGCTCTAACGCTAAGTTTAGGCTGCCAGTATCCGCCTGCGCGAGTTCATAGATGTCTTTAATTAAGGTATTAAGTGTATCGAGACGGCGGTTAAGCACCTTGTAGCTCTGCTGCGGATTTTCCACCAAATTATGTTCCAGAGATTCAATATGCAACTTAAGTACGGTAAGCGGTGTTCTCAATTCATGAGAAATATCTGCCAGCAATTGCTGTTTTAAGTCTAAAGTTTTATTAAGTAGCTGCTTCTCGAGCTCCAGTGCGCGGCGTTTGTTTCTCGCAAGTAATAAAAATGCGCTCAACAGAATGACCAACACTCCTACCACAGCAGCTGTTACTATTTGTTGTACACGCTGCTCAGCCTGCTCCATATCACGCTGTGTTTTCAAGCTTTGTAGTTCATACTGATTCTTCTGGTATTCAGTGTCCAGCTGATACGCCAAAGCTTTTTGACTGGCTTCTTTTTCAAGCTGAGAAACCTTGGACTCCGCGTACTGTAGGTGATAATTAAGCGCAGTTTCAAAGTCGCCTTTTGCGCTATATGCGTCCTTTAATACACGTAATGCTGTTTCCTTGAGGCCAAGGTAGACCTCATCTTGAGCAATAATTTGCTCCATACTTTGAATGAAGAAATCAGCTCGCTCTGGTAAAACAATTTGTGCGTACGTTGTCATCGTCTCTTGATAAAGCACTTTGCTTTGTATCGGATCGATTAACTCAAGTGCCTCTTCAACATATGCTCTTGCTTCAACTTTTTGATCTTCCCTCAATTTAAGCTCAGCTAAATTACTCAGCGCCCAACCTTGATTTCTAATATGTCCGTGTTCCTCAAATATCGTGAACGCCTTTTTAAAGGACGCCTCGGCACTGCTATATTGGGCTAGTTTTTTTTGCTCTCGGCCAATGCGGATCAAAGTATAGGCTGAGTAAACCACATTACCCGCTTTAACGTCATAGTCATAAGCGGTTTGGTAGGCTTCAAGCGACTTCTCATGGTCACCGATGACCTGATGAGCGCCTCCTAAGTTGTAGTAAACTTGTCCGAGTAATACTGTATTTTCCTGCTCTTGGCTTTTCAGTACCGCAATTGATTGCTGTAATAATTCAAGTGCCTTATCTGGTAACGAAAGATCAGAATAAACATCTGCCAACTGAGTGTTCGCAGACACCTGTAAGTCTGGAAATTCATACTTTTTTGCCACTTCTATAGAGAGCTCGTAACTCTCTATAGAATCTTTATAACTACCATTGTTTTTGTACGCAGCGGCCCGAAAGCGATAGGCGTGACTTAACAGCCGATACATATCAAGCTCAGATAGCTGCGATACGGCTAAGTTTAAGTAACTAATCGCGTCACTAAATTTCCCCTCTTTGAGCATCAAATCTCCATACATTAAGGAGTATTTAGCTTCATAGTCAGGCAAATGATGTGTGAGTAACACTTGCTTAAAACGCTCAGCCCATTTATGTGCCTGTTCGAGCTGAAAAGCATTTTTTAGTGCTACCGTAGTTTTATGGTGAACGTCTGCGATTTCTTCTGGCGTTAAATCCGACTCTAATACTTGGTCAACGTTTTGAAGCGCATTATTTCGCGTTTCTTGCTGCTCTATCTCTTTGATAAAGGCGTCATATAACCGTTCATTGGCGCAAATAAAGGGGCTAAAAAGCAAAAAGAAACTAAGCAGCAGTATTTTATAAACCAACACGGTATCGTCCTTTTATTTTAGTTATTATTGACTACAAAAAAGCGAGGAATATACCTCGCTTTTATTTTCTATTTAAAACCAATAAGGTTCGCTAAGCATAGAAGACTGTCGACTTTGCTCCATGGCACTTATCAAAAAGTCAGATTTTTGCTTGAGCCATGCCTGCACTTCCTGTAATTCGTCTGCATTTTGGTTTTGGCAAAGCTGATATAAATACGCAAGAGTTTCTAGCTCGTATATACCATAGACGATATCAATCCAAGGCGTTCTAAACGCTTTGCGCGCTTCTTTATCGTAAAGCTTGCCCAGACAGTTACCGCTTAGTAGCGTGTTTTCTAGCTTTATTCTCACCTGCAAATAATCTCTTTCAGAAAGCGATTTATCCTGTGGAAGCAAGTTTTTAAGTTCTTGCCAGTCTTTATCAAATAATTGGCTCGCGATTTCTGTGACGGGTAGCTCAGCTGCACTTAGTGCTTTTTGATCCCAATTTTTACGCCATGCTCTATCAACAAGCCAACGAGTGAGAGAAAGGATCAAACGGTTATAACGAGTACAATGAAATAAATCTTCAATGTCCGTCGGTGTCGGCTGAACATCTTGCAAATCGGTAATGACCTGCGCCAATTCTGGAAACTGATTAAGTTTCTTATGATAAGCATGACGCTTTGAGGTATAGGTTTTTAAATGAATCGCATTTTCGACCCAAGCAAGTTCTGACAGCAACCATTTTAATTCGTTACGAATACTCTCGGTCGAGCTTTTATCAACAATGTCATCGAATAACCAAAACGCGTGACGAATAAGCGAAACTCCATCAATAACGCGCTTTAAAGTCTTGAGACTCGGTTTATTAAAATAGCATTGCTCGTGTTTCTGGACGAACTGAATACCATAGCTGACCGTCGCTATGAGGGCTTGCTCTTGTGTTACCTGAGATTTTAGCGGTACAAAACCTATAAACTTATTTGGTTTTAGAGGCTTATCATCGGCAATTCGATATCCCCTAGCAGCTTTTGAGTATAACCCCAAACGCATACCTGCTTGCTTAATTAGGTGGTCGGCTAATAAGAAAAGATCTTCTTTGTTTCCTTCAACTAGCTCAATTTCAAGCTCATTGATTGGCTCCATCTTCCCTTGGGCTGATATTTCCCCTTTATCCAACACTACTTCGATTTTAGTTCCTGAGTCCGTTTCGATTAACCAAGTACGACGAATGAAATTCGTACTGAAGACCGGAAATATGTTCTCTGCGATAGACTCAAGCTGCATGCCATGAGGCCAAATATTCGCGTCAAACGCTAACAAGTCAGGACGTCCTGACTGAATAGGTAAATTGTACTCAGGTCGTTGATGTAACCCTCCTACAACTTCTCCCGCAAGTTTGATGGTTTGCTCGCATTCATCATTGCAACAACGCGTTCTTAGGCCGATATCTAGCGCACGCAATTCACGATTTGGCGTGTCAAAGTAGGCGTTAGTTAAGTTTTTAGCAGGCTTGTTAGTGACCGTTTTTGCAAACTGTGTGATGAGTGCAGGGATCAGCGGAACTTCATTATCTGAAACCAAAAATTTCAGTTCTATTTCAGTGTCCATTAGGGCTGTGTTTTACCTATTTGTCTAAGGGAGGATCAAAATATACAAAGGAGGCAAAGTTTGCAATCTTTTTATCCGATGATAACTGCTTCAAACATGAGCTAAATCAATAGATAGTTGGGCTAATTTCGCTGAACATCAACGGATTAATAACACCGTATCATTGCGTTAAATGTTGCAATTTTCATTATGTAATCAATCATTTCACCCCATTCAAAATAAACAAAGCCTTGCTATTAGGCCGCGAAATCCCTACTATTTTGTAAACTTTACGACCCAAAGAATAAAAGGCCAACGCATGTTCAACTTTAAGCAATTTATCATTGCGAGCCTGCTCTTCACCAGCTTTGTAAGCTTTGCTGAAGAGCCAGACGAAAATAGCGCAGTAAACGCGACAACACCAAACGGCTATATTAGTGACAATCTTTTTATTTACATGCACACAGGTCCAAGTAAGAACTATCGAATTTTAGGTTCTGTTGATGCTGGTACGCCAATCACTATTTTGAGTGGTGCTAACGACGAGTTTGTCCAAATCAAAGATGATAAAGCAAGAGAAGGTTGGGTAGAAAGTAAATTTGTCACCACTGAACCGGGTTTAAAACAGCAATTAGAAACGATTAACCAGACCTTGGTAGAAACTCAAGAGGCACTAAACGATGCCCAGCAGCAACTTCCAATGCTGCAGCAAAACAATACCAATTTGCTAGCGGAAAATGCTTCACTTCAAGACACTATATCAGGGCTTGAAAAGCAGCTACAAGATGAGCGTCTAGCACAACAGCAAAAAGTCCAAAAAGAACAACACCTACTGCTCACTTACGGTGGTATCATCGGGATCAGTGGCATTATTATCGGTGTAATTCTGACGCTATTTTTATCACGCAGAAAACGCTACGACGGCTGGTAACTGGTTATATACCTATTGAGGTTAGATAACTTCGTCACTGACGGTGCATCTAAGCTTTCTTGTCAAAATTAATGGGGTGAATTGTTCAATTCGCCCCACTCTAAATACAGCTCTAAAAATAACCTTTCTCTACTCCGAATATCAGCGTATTAAAAAGCCCAGCCAAGTAACATGGATATATCGTGCAAATTATGCTCATATTGAACTACGCCTGTGTTGTCATATTCTTTCGATTCTTTAATATTCAAAAGAGAGTATTCCAAACCAACATAAAGATTATCTGTTAGTCGATACTCAACACCTATCGAGGTATAAATATCATTACCGCTATCACCTGAACTATTGCTGCCTGTAGGAACCAACTGTGCAGGGATCACATCTTTGTATTGCCAATGTGCCATTCCAACTCTTATATTTGCATTAATATTGGTAGACACCTCAATCTCTCCCTTAATCCCCAACCGTAGAGATTTAGTATCAATAGGAAACCTGGCTCTATATGAGTAGTCATATGGGTTTTGATAGATTCCAGAGTGTGTGTTAGAAACGTGAACGGGGTATTCAGCTAGTGACTCTCCATGAAAATGCTGTGCGATTTCAAGAGCTAAACGATCTGTAAGCCCAACACCGAGCCTCAGCCCCCATGAATCAGAATTAGCGGATGACGCACGCTTATATCCTAAATCAGATTCTTGCTCGGCATAAAATTCATTATTGGCTTTACCAAAAAGTACTTCTGAAAATATGGCAATATCAGCCTTCGCGTACATAGGCAACGATAGTACTGCCAGTCCAAATAATTGTTTTTTCATTATCACATCGGTGTTTAAAGATTAAAAAGGAAGCAATATTTAGTTTGAAATATTGAAGTGAAAAGCGGGCGGAAGTATACACTGAATATAAA